>DLGO01000042.1:8387-8726 GCA_002482725.1 Bacteroidetes bacterium UBA7692
ATTTTAAAGATAGAGGTGAGCTTTTGTTGCTTCAATTCGCTAAACGCCTTGAGGATGTGGCAACTGTGGAACAGATGCCAACACTGGAAGGAAAGCGTATGATGATGACCCTTACACCTAAGGTAAAAAAGAAATAAGCCTTTTAGTCAATAAATATTTTGAAATCCAGCGCAATAAATTATATTTGCGCTCCCAAATTTTTTATGTCATGCCGAAAATGAAAACAAACTCTGGTGCTAAGAAGAGATTCAAAGTAACCGGAAGTGGAAAGATAAAAAGAAAACAGGCTTATAAACGCCACCTTCTTGGTCATAAATCCAAAGCAAGAAAAGAAGAGCT
>DLGO01000042.1:8734-37779 GCA_002482725.1 Bacteroidetes bacterium UBA7692
GTGGAGCATATGCTTGGTTTATCATAAAATATTTTTAAAAAGTAATACGGAGTAAATTATGCCACGTTCAGTCAATTCAGTTGCGAGTCGCGCAAGAAGAAAAAAGGTACTAAAAAAAGCAAGAGGTTATTTCCTTTCGCGCCATAGCGTATATACAGTAGCAAAAAACGCTGTTGATAAAGCAGGTGTTTACGCTTACATAGGCCGTAAATTAAAGAAAAGAGACTACAGAAGCTTGTGGATAACAAGGATAAATGCTGCAGTTCGTGCAGAAGGCTTGTCATATTCAAAATTTATCTCTAAACTTGCAGAGAAAGGAATTGATTTGAACAGAAAAGTTCTAGCTGACTTAGCTCTTAACAATCCTGAGGCTTTCAAAGCAATCGTTGCTCAAGTAAAATAAGTTATCACTAACTCTTTAGTGTTTTCATAGGTTCAAAATTGGTCGTCTAGCAATAGACGGCCTTTTTTATTTTCCACAATACCATTGTGTTACATACAGCTACTCATTTTAGTTGTAATTTTGAAAAGCATTTAATAATACAGATATGACTTCCAATGTAATATACGATGGTGGCTTGCGCACCAGGGCTACACATACCTTTTCGGGCAACGCCATAATAACCGATGCCCCGCTGGACAACTTTGGCAAGGCAGAGGCCTTCTCCCCTACCGACCTTGTGGCTACTGCGCTGGCATCGTGCATGCTGACTGTAATGGGCATAAAAGCAAAGCAAATGGACCTGGATGCCAACCTGATAGGCACAGAAGCTGAAGTGGAGAAAATAATGGCCTCTGAGCCACGCAGGATAAGCGGTATCAATGTAAAGCTTACCTTCCCTGCCAACAATTTTACCGATAAGGAAAAAGCTATATTGGAAAATACTGCCAGGGCCTGCCCGGTGAGCCAAACGCTAAACGGGAATGTGGATCAGGTAATCACCTTTATCTGGCTTTAATGGCAGCACCATCTATCATTATCATAGGTACCGGTTTTGCGGGCGTATGCGCAGCTATAAGGCTAAAACAGGCAGGGATTGATACCTTTACCATACTGGAGCGCAGCAGCGATGTAGGAGGCACATGGCGCGATAATACGTATCCCGGAGCAGCATGCGATGTGGCTTCGCATTTATATTCATTTTCCTTTGAGCCAAACCCTGATTGGAGCAATCAGTTTTCGGGGCAAAAGGAGATACATGAATACATAAAGCACTGCATAGCCAAGTACGGTATAGGTAAGCATATACAATTCAACCAAAACGTAAGCAGCTCGGTATTTAATGAAGCTACCGGGCAATGGCGGGTAAGCACTACAAATGGCGAAGCGCACCAAGCCAATGTGCTGATAAACGGTATGGGACCACTGAACAGACCCTCACTACCCAATATAGAGGGATTAAAAGACTTTGAAGGTGCCATGTTTCACTCATCGGAGTGGGACCACACCTACGACATACACAATAAGCGTGTGGCCGTAATAGGCACCGGGGCAAGCGCCATACAGATAGTGCCGGCAATAGCGGATAAAGTGGCACATCTGGACCTATACCAACGCACAGCACCATGGATAATACCCAAGCACGATAAGCCGATAAGCGAAAGAACGCATAGGCTATTCCGCATGTTCCCTTTTTTGCAAAAGCTGCAAAGGGCTCAGTTCTACTTCATAAATGAGCTGACAGTAATAATGCTGGTAACCAAACCATCGCTGGCAAAGCACCTGGAAAAACTGGTACTCAAGTTTATAGGCTACAAAGTACGTGATCCGGAACTGCGCAAAAAAGTAACACCCGACTTTACCATAGGTTGCAAGCGCATACTACTGTCGAACAACTACTACCCTGCGCTCAGTAAACCGAATGTGGAGGTTGTAACAGACTCCATAGTGCGCGTGGAAAAGGATGCTATAGTAACCGCCAATAACGAAAGAAGACAGGTGGATGCCATAATACTGAGCACCGGCTTTGAGGCGTCGGAATATCCAAAGGGATTTGTGGTAAAGGGTCTGCAGGGCAAGTCGCTGGAAGAGGCATGGAAAGATGGACCTGAGGCGTACCTTGGCACTGTAGTTACAGATTTCCCTAACTTGTTTTTCATCATAGGTCCAAACACAGGGCTGGGGCATACCTCTATGATATACATGATAGAGTCTCAGGTAAATTTCATAGTGGATAGCGTCAAAAAGCTTGCGGCTAAAAAAGCCAGCTGGATGAATGTAAAGCCTGAAGTGCAAACCCGCTATAATGCTGAACTGCAAGCGAAGCTAAAGACCACCGTGTGGCAAAGCGGCGGATGCAAAAGCTGGTACCAGACCAAGTCGGGTAAAAACACGGCTATATGGCCCGGCTTTACCTTTACATTCCGCAACAGGACAAAACGGGTAAACGAGCGGGACTTCGAGTGGAAAGCCTAGCTTACGCTAAGCCTTCGAGGGTTTCTTTTATTGCTGCGAAGTTTGGCAGGTCGCCCGGAGTTGGTGTTACCTCTGCGTAGCGCACTATGCCCTCCTTGTCTATTACAAAGGCGGCTCTTTTGCTGACACCATGCATTCCAAAGGCAAATTCTTCGATAACTACATTGTAAGCTTTTATCGCATCTTTATTGAAGTCGCTTAGCAAAGGAAAGTTGTAGTTGTTCTCCTTCGCAAAAACGCCCAGGGAAAATAATGAGTCGACCGAAATACCTACTACCTCTGCATTCAGCCTGGTATATACCTCCATGTTATCCCTGGCCTGGCATAGCTGTGCTGTGCAAACACCTGTAAATGCCAATGGAAAGAAATGAATGATCAGGTTTTTGCCCTTGTAGTCACTAAGGCTTACTTCCTGCCTTTCAGTATTGAATAATTTGAAATCCGGCGCTGTTTGACCTATTGAAACTGACATATTTTAATTTTTATTTTACACTGCAATTAAAGCCTTTTTTCAGCACTTTTCAAGTTGTTTTGGTTCAAATTCTTTCTTAATAAACGCTAACAGAACATTGGTATCCAAACATTTATTTGCCGATGTCGGTATTTGCCTTATATTTGCATCGTGGGGTGGAGCAGTTGGTAGCTCGTTGGGCTCATAACCCAAAGGTCGTAAGTTCGAGTCTTACCCCCGCAACCAAGTTAAAAGGACAGTTTCTTTATAGATTCTGTCCTTTTTTAGTTTAATAACCTCACAAACGCTCCTTTTCCTGTGGTAGTGACAAAAGCTACTTAACCAGTTAAAAGTGTTTTCAAATTACCGTATATATCTACTGCCGGTAAAAAGATTTACCGGTAAATGATGATCAAAAAGTAGGTTTTAAGAAACTTTATATCGACTACATGTAACTGACTATCAAATAATTGAATACTAAAAATTGCGCCTGCGTCCATTGCAGCTTGCAGATTATCTGAGGGCAATTTACATTTCGGATTATTAGCTCCGTAGTTTGGATTGAGCCCAGGTTACCGGATACGTTCTTTATACCCGGATACAGGGTTGAAAAATTTATTGAAGCAAGATTTCCATAGGTTGCAGGTAACTATGAAAAATATTGATCAAAATAAGCGCTATTATATTATCAATTCATCCCTTAACGACTAATCAAAAATGGACAAAAGTCCTTATCAGTTTGAGAGACAGAAATGAACCGGATCAGCCAATTAATTTCACCCAAATGTTTCAAAAAAAAATCAGTGAAAAAGCGTAGGCGCAAATATCAAAAAAGCGGGATGTGCTCCACGTTGAAACCCCGTTGAAAAAGAATCATCACTTTTGGGTAGAAAGAGTAATCAAAAAAACAGCTTAGGAAATACCCACTTTTTTGAAGATATACCTGGTCAAAAATTAGTCAAACCCGGATAAGAAATGCCCAAAAAGTCTTATCAAAAAATAAACATCCGGAATGTGTGCTTAGCATCGTCAATTTAACAAACAGAAAAAACAGTAATGCAAAATGTGGAAAGCATTCCATTGTAACAGGTATTGGTGTTGAAACAAGGCTAGTGATGGCATAGGATTTTTACATACATTTGAAAAGTGCCTAAGATTATGAATTCCATACTATTAGTAGACGACGATCCGGACGACCAGCTTCTTTTTCAGGAGGCAATGGCCGAAACAGATAAAGCAGTATTATGCACATTGGCTGTTGACGGGGTCGATGCCCTGGAAAAACTAAACTCAGGCTTAATATCTAAACCCGACCTGGTACTTATGGATATGAATATGCCCAGGATGAATGGAATAGATTGCCTGAAAGAACTAAAAAAAGATAGCCGATATAGTGATATACCTGTAATCATGTATTCGACATCGTGCATTGGTGAATATCAAAGGCAATGTTTTGAAAACGGTGCTATTGGCTATATGGAGAAGCCAAGCGACTTTACCGTGCTTTGCCATAAACTAAAAATGCTACTAAGCGAAGGACCTGATTCACTAACTACAGACCCCAGTACCAAATCATGATATTAATAGTAGATGACCTGGAAGCAAATATACTGGGCCTGAAAAAGATACTGGAAATGCACAACCTGCAGGTAGATACTGCATACTCTGGCGAAGAAGCACTAAAGAAAATACTTAAATATGACTATTCGCTGATAATAACTGATGTGCAAATGCCGGGCATGGACGGGTTTGAGGTGGTAGAAACACTGTCAGGCAGCAGCAGAACAAGGGACATACCTGTAATATTCCTATCGGCAGTAAGCACGGATAAGAGATTCATATCTAAAGGGTATGAATCCGGTGGGCTGGACTATATAACTAAGCCCGTAGACCCGGACTTACTGATATTAAAAGTAAAGACCTTTATAAAGCTATCGGAGCAAAAAAAGGAATTGAAAAGTATTCAGGACCTTCTATCGAAAGAAATAGAAATACGCAAAGAAGCCCAGGAGAACCTGGAAATAAAAGTAGCAGAAAGAACAAAGGAGCTGGTAGCAAAAAATGAGGAGCTGGAATTCCGCAACCATGAGCTGCAACAGTTTGCCTGGGTGGTGTCGCATGACCTGAAAGAGCCGGTAAGGAAAATCCAGCTATTTATAAAAATAATAAAGGAGCGGTACCTGAATGCTGAGGATAAGAAGGCTATAGACTATGTGGACAGAGCGCTGAACTCGGCAGAGCGCATGTCGAAACTGATAACAGATTTGCTGGACTACGCAAGACTATCGTCGGAAGTAGTCATGGAAAAAACTGATTTGAACCTAACACTAAAAGAAGTGGTATCTGACCTGGAATACCTGATAGACTATAAACATGCCATGGTGCGGGTTGGTGACATGCCTCGGATAATCGGCATACCAAGCCAGCTAAGGCAGGTGTTCCAGAACCTGATCGGCAATTCGCTGAAATTTTCGAAACCGGAAGCGATACCCACTATAGAAATAAACGCTGAGTTAATAAAGGAAAAGGATTTCGACAGCGAGGCTTCAAATACAGGAAAATATTGCAGGATCACTGTAAAGGACAATGGAATAGGATTTGATGAAAGATACCTGGACAAAATTTTTGTGATATTCCAGAGCCTGAACGACCGAAATAGCTATGAAGGAACTGGAATTGGCCTGGCCATAGTAAAGAAGATAATAGAAAAGCATAATGGCTTGATAAGCGCGCAAAGCCAGTTGGGAAAGGGCGCCAACTTTATTATTATTTTACCAATATAGGATATATTAGCACCCAACTCATACAGTCATTAATTTATATATGAACGCAGATTTTAAAAGAAACTTAGTTGCCAGTACCGGTTTTTCGGTTTTGATCCTAATAATAAGCTCAGCTGCTTCGCTGATGAGCATATCGAGCCTGCTGGATAGCACACAATGGGTAAACCATACCAACGAGGTAATATACAACCTGAATGCCGGGCATGCGGCATTGCTGGAGGGACAAACCAGCGTACGGGGCTACCTGATAAATGGCAAAGAAGAATTCCTGGACACATATAAAGAAACTGAAGAAAAAGCGGATACTTACTTTGAAAAAGTGGAGCAGCTGACCCTGGACAATACTGCCCAACAGAGAAACATAAAAGAACTAGGGCCGATTAAGAATGAGTTTTATGCCTACCTGAAACAAAGGGTAGATGAAAAAAGAAACGGGCAGGTAGTACAAGTGGACAACCTGAAAAACGGTAAAACGCTTATGGATGATATAAGCAAGATAGTGAGGCGAATGGAACGCCAGGAAAAAGAACTGCTGGCAGAAAGAACCGAAACATCGGGTAAATATGCTATCTACAGTATTGCACTGATAGTAGTTGCCGCTGTGATTGCGCTGTTCATAAGCATAGTTTTCTTTGTAAGAATACTGCGCGACTATAACGAACGCGCAAAGTTGAACAGGCAACTGGAGAAAAATGAAGAAGAGACAACGCAAAGAATAGATGTAATAAGCAATGTAGCCAGCCAGATATCGCAGGGCAACTATGACATACGCGTAGATGCCAAAGAGAGCGATGGCTTGGGTATAGTAGCCGTTTCGCTGAATAATATGGCAGAGGCGCTGGGCACTTCCTTTAAGCAATTGTCGGACAAAGAATGGATGCAATCCGGTATTGCACAACTGAATACCGTAATGATAGGCGAAAAGAACCTGGACCAGCTAACACAAGATGTGATAGACTATATAGCAGGCTATACGGGGAGCAATGCAGGAGTGCTGTATACCCTGGAGGGTTCCGAACTGATACTATCTGCGGGATTTAGTTACATAGAAGATAAAAGCAGGACAAAACTGAAACTCGGGGAAGGCCTGACAGGTCAGGCAGCATTGTCGGGTAAAATAATGGAGATAAAAGCCATGTCGGCCGGAGATATCAAAATATCGTATGCCCTGGGGGAAGTGAAGCCAAGCCATGTGCTGGCAATACCATTGACCGATGACAAGACAACCGGAGTAATAGAGCTGGCCAGGATAAAAGAATACAGCCATCGCGAACTGGACTTTTTGCATGTGGCAGCAAATAATATAGGCATAGCTATAACAGCAGCACAAAACAGGAAGCGCCTGCAGGAATTGCTGGAAGAAACAGAGGCACAATCGGAAGAGCTGCGCGTGCAACATAGCGAGCTGGAAAACATGAATGCCGAGCTGGAAACGCAAACCGAAAAGCTACAAGCATCGGAAGAAGAACTGCGCGTGCAACAGGAAGAACTGCAACAAACCAACGAAGAACTGGCAGAGCGCAGCGTGCTACTGGAAGAGAAGAACCTGGAGATACAGAAGAAATCGCAGGACCTGGAAATATCGACTCGCTACAAATCGGAGTTCCTTGCCAATATGAGCCACGAGCTGCGCACACCACTAAACTCTATACTGCTGCTGAGCAGGCTGCTGGCTGATAACAATGAAGAAAATATGAGCAGCGAACAGGTAGAGTTTGCTAAGGTGATCCAAAGCTCCGGAAACGGATTGCTGGGATTGATCGATGAGATACTGGACCTGTCGAAAATAGAAGCAGGAAAAATGGATCTGGAGCTAGTAGACGTACCTGTAAAGGAAATAACAGATGGCATGCGAAACCTGTTTGCCGAGGTAGCCAAACAAAAGAAAATTGAGTTTAAAGTAATAGAAACTGATGCCCCGCTTGTAATTAAGACCGACAAGATGCGCCTGGAACAGATCATAAAAAACCTGATTTCCAATGCATTGAAATTTACACCTGCGGGAGGTTCTGTATCTGTAGAAGTAAAAAAACAGGAGCGTGACAAAAGGATAGTATCATTTATAGTAAAAGATACCGGTATAGGTATAGCACGCGAAAAGCAACCTATCATTTTTGAAGCATTTCAACAAGCCGATGGCTCTACCAAGCGAAAGTACGGTGGCACAGGGCTTGGCTTATCTATAAGCAGGGAACTGGCAAAGTTGCTGAAAGGTGAAATAACCCTGAAGAGCATGGTAAACGAGGGAAGCGAGTTTACACTATCAATACCAATAACAGGTTCTTCAATACCTTCTTTGGGTGAAATTGCCAAACCGGAACCTACGGCAGAGGAGCCTTCTGAAGAGAAAGATGATAAAGGTATAAAGCCATACGATGAATATATCAGCCTGTCGATGCCGGATGATGTACCTGATGACAGGGAGAAAATAAATGAAGGCGACAAAGCAATATTGATTGTAGAGGATGATACCAACTTTGCTAAATCGCTATTGGAATTTACCCGTAAAAGAGGATACAAAGGCATAGTATCGGTGCGTGGAGACCATGCACTGAGCCTGGCAATGATATATAAGCCTATTGGTATATTGCTGGATATAGAATTGCCTATAAAGAGCGGATGGCAAGTGATGGAAGAGCTGAAAAACAATGCACAAACCAGGCACATTCCGGTGCACATGATGTCGTCGCACAAAATGAAGCAGGAAAGCATGCTGAAAGGTGCTATTAACTTCCTGGACAAGCCCGCAGCATTTGAGCAGATGCCTGACATATTTGCCCGCATAGAACACATCATTAACAGGGAGTCGCAGAAGGTGCTGATATTTGAAGATAATCCCAAACATGCCAAAGCACTTGCCTACTTCCTGGAAACAAACAATATAAACTCGGAAATAAAGAGTGAAATAACAGATGGTATCAATTCGCTGCAAAAAGCTGAAATTGACTGTGTAATACTGGATATGGGAATACCTGATAAGCAGGCTTATGAGGTTCTGGAAAATATCAAGAAAAATCCCGGATTGGAAAACCTGCCTGTAATCCTATTTACGGGCAAGAGCCTATCCATGAATGAGGAGCTGAAAATCAAAAAATATGCTGATTCTATTGTAATAAAAACGGCCCACTCCTATCAGCGCATGCTTGATGAGGTATCGCTGTTCCTTCACTTGGTAGAGGACAAGAAAAACGATGGCAAGAAAGGAATGGCCAAACAGATAAACCGCCTGAACAATGTGCTGAGCGATAAAACAGTTCTGCTGGTAGATGATGATGTAAGGAATATTTTTTCGCTGACCAAAGCGCTTGAAGTGCTGAAGATGAATATACTGACAGCCATAGACGGCAAAGAAGCGCTGAAAATACTGGAGGAACACCCAGAAATAGATGTTGTACTGCTGGATATGATGATGCCGAATATGGATGGCTACGAAACCGCCGGCAGGATAAGGCAAAACAACAAATTGAAAAACCTGCCTGTGATAGCCGTAACAGCGAAGGCAATGACAGGGGACAGGGAAAAATGCATAAACGCAGGCGCATCTGACTATATCACCAAGCCGGTGGATGTAGACCAATTGCTATCGCTGCTTAGGGTATGGCTATACGATAAACATTAAAATTTAACCGGTAAGAAGAGGATATGGGAAAGAAAATAGTACTGATAGTAGATGATGATACCCGTAATATTTTTGCGCTGAAAGCAACGCTGCAGGCAAAATCATTTGAGTGCCTGTCGTGCACGAGTGCCGAGCAGGCGTTGAAATTACTGGCCGGGGACGAGCATGTGGATGCTATACTGATGGATATGATGATGCCCGAAATGGATGGATATGAGGCTATACCACTGATAAAGAGTATGCCCGGCAGGAAATCGACACCTGTGATATCGGTGACGGCACAAGCCATGGTAGGCGACAGGGAAAAGTGCCTTCAGGCAGGCGCAGATGATTATATTTCGAAACCGGTAGATGTAGATAAGTTACTGCATATACTACGCAGTATATAATGGCACTATGATAGATGACCGTGAGCTGGAAATATTGATCAATGAAATCTTTGAATACCATGGGTTTGACTTTGGAGGATATTCAAGGGCATCGTTGAAAAGGCGCGTAGACAGGCTTTATAACCTGGATCGGTTCACGAACTTTTCCCAGTTCCTTATGAAAATCAGGGAGCAGCCGGATTACTTTAAAAGAATGATAGAAGAGATAACGGTAAACGTAACGGAGATGTTCCGGGATCCGCAATTCTACAAAGTGCTGCGCACAGAGATAATACCTGTACTGGCTACAAAACCATTTATACGGATATGGCATGCAGGCTGCTCCACAGGCGAGGAAGTGTACTCTATGGCAATAATGCTGAAGGAGGCCAATGTGCTGCATAAGTCGTTGCTTTATGCTACCGATATCAATCCATTGGTACTTGATACTGCAAAAGAGGGTGTATTCCCCCTACGAATGATGCAGCAATACTCTGAGAACTATATAGCATCGGGCGGAAAAGAGGATTTCTCGAAATACTATACCGCCAACTACGGGCTTGCAAAACTGGGAGGCGAACTATCGGAAAAGATGGTGTACTCCCTGCACAATCTGGTATCGGATGGCTCCTTTAACGAATTTGACCTGATACTATGCAGGAATGTGATGATATATTTCGATAAGGATCTGCAGGAAAGGGCGCTGAACCTTTTTGATGATAGCCTGGCCAAGCTTGGTTACCTGGCGCTGGGGACAAAAGAAACCCTCAAATTTTCGCAGCTGAAAAGCAGGTACCAGCAGATAAACCCAAATAAACTATGGAAGAAGATAAAGTGACAAACCCTGTTAAATTAGTAATTATAGGAGGGTCTGCAGGAAGCCTGGAAGTAGTATTAAAGGTACTAGCACTTATAACCGATAAACCCTCATTTGCACTGGTAATAGTGATGCACAGAAAGAGCGGGGAGGACAGCTTGTTGGAAGAACTATTAGCAATAAAAACGAAAATAAAGGTGCAAGCCGTAGAGGATAAAACAGAGATGAAACCGGCAACTATATATATAGCTCCATCAGACTATCACCTGCTATTTGAAAAGAATAGTACACTGTCGCTGGACACCTCTGAAAAGGTAAATTACAGCAGGCCCAGCATAGATGTATCTTTTGAATCAGCCGCCGATGTATATGGCTCTGACCTGGTAGGCATATTGCTTTCGGGTGCGAACTCTGATGGCACAGAAGGATTAGCAGCCATAAAGGCAGCAGGAGGAACTACTATAGTACAAGACCCGGAAACTGCAGAAACTCCCTATATGCCTAAATATGCCATACAACACTTACAGCCGGACTATATACTGGATGCAAAAGGTATAGCAGCGTTCCTAAACCTGATTGACAAGAATAGCCCTGACAAAGCTGCTTAACCCATTTTATTAAGCTTGTAATAAACTACTGAATTGCAACAGAAAACAACCTTCTTTCAACAAACAGGCAGCTATCGCTGGCGGATTTGCGCGCTGTTATTCCTCGCTACTACCATCAACTATGTGGACAGGAATGTGCTGTCTTTTACCATGATAGACGATGCTTTTCGTAGAGAGATGCTGGGGCTGCCCGCAGACACCCTGTTAACGGATGCGCATGTAGCCAGCTTCAAAGAAATGATGGGTTATGTAGATGCAGCCTTTAAAACCGCTTATGCCCTTGGCTTCCTTATAGTAGGATATTTTATAGATAAAATAGGAACAAGGAAAGGCTTTACTATAGCGCTATCTGTATGGAGCTTTGCCGGAGTGCTCAATGGGTTTATAGGGTCTGTAAAAGGCCTAAGCTTTACCCGTTTCCTGTTGGGGCTTGGTGAGTCGGGGAATTTCCCTTCGGCAGTAAAAGCAGTGGCAGAATGGTTCCCCAAAAAGGAGCGCTCGCTTGCCACAGGACTGTTTAATGCTGGGGCAAATATCGGCATTATACTTACCGCTCTTGCCGTACCTTATATTACAATCCACTACGGTTGGAGGACTTCGTTTGTAGTAACAGGAGCGCTGGGATTTTTGGTGCTTATATTATGGAGGTGGATATACCAACGCCCGGAAGAACACCCAGGAGTGAGCGAACATGAACTGGCGTATATCCATAGCGACACAGATGAAAAGCCTGATGCCAAAATATCATGGGGGAAGATGTTTACCTACCGCCAAACATGGGCTTTTGCCGCAGGTAAGTTGCTGGCAGATCCTATCTGGTACTTTTACCTGACATGGCTACCCGACTTCTTTAACAGCAATGAAGCTTTGGAGCAAAAACTGGACCTGAAGCATATAGGTCTTCCGTTCCTTGTTATATACCTGGTAAGCGATGCAGGCAGCGTGTTTTTTGGATGGCTATCTTCCAGATTAATACAAGCCGGATGGTCGGTTAATAAGGCCAGAAAGTTGACTATGCTCCTATGCGCGCTGTGTGTAGCCCCGATAGTATTTGCATCGGTAACCACCAACATATATGTAGCCGTGGGGCTGATAGCCCTGGCAGCTGCCGCGCATCAGGGATGGTCGGCCAATATCTACACGCTGGCATCTGATATGTTCCCTAAAAAATCGGTGGGTTCTGTGGTTGGTATTGGAAGTATGATGGGGGCTATTAGTGGTGCGGTTTTTGCGGCATCTACAGGCATTATAAGGGTAAAGTTTGGCTATGTTCCTCTATTTGTAATTGCCGGAGGCGCCTACCTGCTTGCGCTGCTCATCATACATATACTATCACCAAAACTTGAACCAGTCAAGATGGAGGAAGGCTAGATTGTTTTCAACCATTCCCTTAGCTCATCACCCACATCTGTTCTTTTTAACCCTAACAACAAATTGGTCTTAATGAAATCAAGCTTATTTCCCACATCGTGGCGCATACCCTCAAAAACATGGCCATATAAGGACTGGTCCGCCATAAGCAGACGCATGGCATCGGTGAGCTGCACCTCATTATTTACTCCGGGTGGAGTATCCTTCAGGTACCTGAATATTTCGGGTGTAAGCACATACCGACCAGAAAACACAAGGTTGGATGGTATGTTATCCTTTGGTGGCTTCTCTACCAGACTTGTTGCCCTATACAATTTATCACTGCTTTTTTCACCCACAAAAACCCCATATCTATGCGCTATAGAAAGCGGCACCTGCTGCAGGGCTACGACTGAGCTTCCTGTTGCTTCATAGTCCAGCGCCAACTGTGCAGTAAGCGGCAGGGGCGATTCAATAATAGTATCACCCAGCAATACAGCAAAAGGCTCATTGCCTACAAAAGCCTCGGCACAAAGGATAGCGTCGCCAAGGCCCTTTTGTTCTTGTTGGTAGGCGAAAGTGATGTTGCCAAAGTGGTTCAGTTTCATAATCTCTGCCAGCTCGGCACTCTTGCCTTTACCTTGCAGCAGTTGCTCTAATTCAAGGTCTGGCCTGAAGTGGTCGCGCAACACTTCCTTACCTTCGGAAATGATGATGAGGATATCGGTGATGCCTGATTGAACTGCTTCTTCCACAACATACTGAATTACCGGCTTGTCCACTATTACCAGCATCTCTTTCGGCTGAGCCTTGGTAGCGGGCAACAACCTGGTACCAAAACCTGCAGCGGGTATTACCGCCTTTCTCACTTTGTTCTGCATTATCATTTATTTAAGCAATATCAGGTTTTATGACCACAGCATTTATCTCTTTCATGGCAAACACTAATTGGTCAAACATGGACTCATCGCTGTACGTGCCTATAATGGCACCACCTGAGCCTGTAAACTTGGCACCGGCACCAACGCTGCGCGCAGTTTCAACCAAAGTCCTGTTACCGGTGCTTATATTCAATATGCTGCTTCGAATATCGAAGTTGCGGTTTATCAAATCAGTGATGGATTTGTTTCCCGCCTGGAGCTTACTCCAGACCTCATCTGTAAGTGATACCCATTGTGCCATAGCATCCACTACAGCCCCCTCACCTTTTGCATATCGTGTTGCCAGGTCGTTGTGTGTTACCTCGGAACCTTCTGACAGATTGGTGCGGTATGCCAGGAAAACATTTGGCAGCATGCTTTTATCGAACGGTATATACTCGCCATATCCACGGGAGTCCATCAACTGCCTGTTGAAGTCCATATACACCGGACACCCATACACCTGCGCCACCCTATCCTGTAGTCCAGCACCTATACTAAGTTCATCTTTCTCAACCGAAAGGATGAGATTAGCAAGAATGGGATTTGGTATGTCTATACCATAAAACTCCATCATGGCTTTCATGGCAGCAGTAACAATGGCGCTAGAGCCTGCTAACCCAAGCCGGTCGGGTATATTGGAGGAATAGCTGATGGTAAAGTTCTTATCAGAGAGTGTTAAACCCTCGCGGCTACAATAGTTGCTGAAAACCTTTATTGTAGCCTTAATTAAACGCACACCACCGTAATAACCACTTTGCCTGATTTCGCCAACCAGTTGCTCCCTATTATCAAACGACAGCCTTTCGCGGTCGCAAGGTATTATCCTCAGTAAGGGCGACTCAACCAATTCGACCTGCGCACTGAAGTTCTTGAATACAAAGGCTATGGTCTTGCCAAAATAGCCATCGGATGGATTGCCAATGAGCGCAGCACGGGGGTATGCAATTGTTCTTATCATAAAATTGAGGTGGCAAAATAGTATTTGAAAAACAAATGTACCAGAATGATTACCTGTATAACGCCCAATATATTAAAAGCCTGTTGAAATATGATTTATACATGCAACATAATTTAATTTACTTTCATCATAAATATGTGATTAACAATCAACTAAAAGGGCATATTTATACCGCTTATTCCATTATCATGCTTCAAGAATCAATACAAGATAAAAGATATTATTGCCTTAAATATTGCGCTTTACTACTGATTGCCATCTTAAGCAACGCCCAAGCAATAATGTCACAATGCTGTTCAAACGGGGTTAATCTTTTGGCTGCCTATAATACAGACTTTTCAGCACCGATTGTCACCAGACCTCCGGGCTTTGTAAATGACAACGTCTACTCCACAACTCCCGGTGCAGGCAACTATACCATTATCGCGGCCAGGAATTACCAGGCCTGCGCAGCTACACCACAGTTTGACCACACAGTGGGCAATAATACAGGCCGTTACCTTTGGTTTGATACTCCGGGTTGGGCCACGGCGGTAAGGCCAGCTGTAGCATGGATGCCATTTTTACCTGCCCCAGCAGGAAATGACAGTTTTATCAATGTAACTCCTAATACCGATTATGTATTCTCTACCTGGATACGTGACCTAGCTCGAAATAGTGATTGCACAACCGGTGGAGCACCTATAATGGGCTTGCGCATAAACGGTGTGAGCATGGCTCAGATAGACCTTGGCGCCACTACATCTCCCTGCTGCCCTCAATGGACCTACATGTGCGCTATATGGAACTCGGGAAGTGCCACCACAGCCCTCATAAAAATTGAAAGCCGCACGAGTGTCGGATTTGCCGACCTGGGGATAGATGATGTTTACTTCGGCACAACCCTTGGCAATTACCAAGGAGTACTTGGCAATGATACTGCGATATGTGCCGGGCAGTCTATTACATTACAAAGCCCAATAGGTACTACGGTATTGTGGAGCAATGGCTCTACTGCGGCAACTTACACTGTAAATGCTCCCGGCTTATACTGGGGAGAGTTCTCTCAAAACGGCTGCACCGGGCGGGATACGATAATCGTAACCCAATCTGCGGGACCAACTGTAGCTCTTAGAAGCGACACAACCTTGTGCAATGCTTCGAGCCTATTACTTACACCTGTAACGTCAGGTACAAGCCTGACCTATACCTGGCAGGATGGCTCTTCAGCTTCCAATTTTACCGCAAATACTACAGGTCAATATTGGGTAAGGGTTCTGAATAGTTGCGGAACAGCAAGCGATACAGTTAACCTGATATTCGGCACGCCTCCGCCACCATTTACTTTGGGCAATGATACGCTTTTGTGCAATGGAGCGTCCACAACATTAAGCCCACTACCTACTCCTACCGGTACATTCTCTTGGTCTACGGGCTCATCTGCATCCTCTATACAAGTAAGCGCTGCAGGCACCTACAAACTTACGGCCACAAATCAATGTGGGAGCAGTGCCGACTCTGTAGTCATCACTACAGATAATGCCCCCAGTCTTTTTACGCTGGGAAATGATACCGCATTGTGCAATGGCAATTCAGTAACGTTAAGCCCAAGCCCTATACCATCCGGCACCTTCACATGGTCAGATGGCTCTTCATTAAGCTCATTGCAGGTAAGCTCTACCGGGGAATACAAGCTTACGGTAACCAATCAGTGCGGCAGCCTAAGAGACTCGGTATTGGTATCAAGCGATAACACCCCTTCGGCTTTTTCGCTTGGCAATGACAGTACCCTTTGCGATGGCGCTACTTTAACGCTAACACCTGTGCCAACTCCATCAGGCATCTTCACCTGGTCTACAGGTTCTTCTGCTATATCCATACAAGTAAGCACTGCTAGCACCTTCAAACTTACGGCTATAAATCAATGTGGGAGCAGTGCCGACTCTGTTGTCATCACTACAGAAATAGCCCCTGCACCTTTCTCTCTGGGCAATGATACCGTCCTTTGCCCCGGCACTGTGGATGTGCTGTATCCCAACCCGCTACCATCAGGAAATTTCGCATGGCAAGACGGCTCTTACAGCAATACCTATACTGCCACATCTGCTGGCAATTACAGCCTAACGGTTACCAATAGCTGCGGCACTATGTCAGACGCTATGGTTATCACTGCATTGAACGTGCCAACCGTAGCGCTGGGTACAGATACCAGCCTTTGCCTGGCATCATTTACCATAGAACCGGCTACTACAGATGCTGTAAGCTATTTGTGGAATACCGCAAGTACCGACAGCACTATCACCATTACCTCGTCAGGCAGTTATTCCCTGATAGTATCCAACAGCTGCGGCAATGCTACCGACAGTATCAATCTGGTCCTTGGAACCCTGCCCGATCAACCATTTGTATTGAGCGATATAGATACCTGCGAGGCTACCCAGTTGACATTGGACGCGCTCAATACAGGCTCTTCTTATGTGTGGTCTACAGGCGACAGCATACAGCAGATAACAGTAGATACTATCGGCACCTATTCGGTCACCATTACCAATGCTGATAACTGCAGCGTGACAGATAGTATAACCCTGAACTACTACTCTTGCATCAGGTGTACTGTACTGGTGCCAACGGCTTTCAGCCCTAATGAAGATGGAAAGAACGATGTTTTCAGGGCTGTCCCAAACTGTAGCCTGAAACGCTACAAGCTGAAAGTATATAACCGCTGGGGCGAAAAAGTATACGAGTCAGATAATGCTGTTGAAGGCTGGGATGGCTTATATAAGAACAGCAAGCAGCCAGTCGGCACCTTCATTTACAATATAGATTACAGTTTCCGTGATGGCGATGGCAAGACCCGATCCTTGAATGGAAATGTAACCCTTATCAGATAAGACCTAGGCCAGGGTAGCCGGCCACCATGTGTTGCCAAACGGATCCAGAAAGCCTGCCGTAAGGTCCGCATAATCGGCCTTGCGTGGCTCCATTAGCGATGTGGCTCCATGCTCCAGGGCGCTATCATACACCTTTTGAGTATCTGCTACATAAATGAAGAGTCCGGAATTGTTCCTGCCAAAGGTAGCCGTTGCCTCTGATATCATAACCACACCATCGCCCAATATAAGCTCTGCATGCATTACAGCACCATCATTGGTATCCATGCGGTACTTCACCTTAGCATCGAATACTACCTGCAGGAAGTCAATAAACTTATCAGCCCGCTCTACAATAAAGTAAGGCATTATGGTTTGGTGGCCTTCGGCAACTTTTACGCTCATAGCAAGTGTATTTATGGTAAAGTTAAAGCATAAACCGGCAAAATTCCTAGAGCACGTATTAGCAAAAGGTTAAGACTCATTCTCGAAGTATATCTTATAAAACTTCCTGCCATCCGGCTCTACTCCCATCTCTATCTTGTCGCGGTCGCCATGGATATATATGTGGAAGTTCTTGTCCAGCTTCAATACACTTTTGAATACCCTTGCCTGCTTTTTAACCGCTTGTGGCGATATATCAAAGCTATCAGGGGACTCTATCTCATGTATCTGCTTGTAGGACTCATCATAGTTTTTGAAGGCCTGTATCATGCTGTCGTTCTGGAACACCTCCTGCGCAAAACTATCCTTCTCAAAGGTTTCGTGCGACTTGAAGTACTCTACAGACTTGTTCAGCAGGTCTATCTGGTCGGCACGTGTTACATCGAACTCCTCCGTAAGCTGTTGTGTCACAAAGTTCTTGGCTATGCTCAGAAACTGGTTGGTCTGGTGAAACTCATTGCTGATAACACCTAGGCCAAGGAAAGACTCTTTCCAGTACTGCGCCTCTTCGCCACGGTTCTGATTGTCGATTATGTACACCTCGAACCCATCTTGGGTATCGGTATTGAATATCAGGCAACCCTTGTCAAACTTAGTGGTATCAATACCTTCCTTGTATTCTATCAGAAACTCTTCATTGAACTGATCTATCTCGAAGTATCCTGTCTTTACCTCTGTTTTGAACAGGCCTATGGCATCTTTCCAACTGCCGTTCAGCGTACATTTTTTGAAGTAGCATACATACAACTCTCCGGGTTTTATCTTCGGATGTACCGACTGCTCGTACAGGTGCTGTGCTATGCGCTGAGATGCTGTGTGGAAGGCGGTTTCACCGCTAAAGCACTCTTTTATATAGTTATAGACCTCATTGAATTTTAACGATGAAGGATGGGTAAACCTATACTTATCATAAACTGTAGGAAATTTGCCCAGAAAGAAAGTCCTCAACCTTGGTTCCAGGTCCTGCTCTATTATCAATGGTTGTTTAGAGATAATGATTTGCTGGTCAGAGGTTTTGTTGCCTAAGTAGTGTAGCGAAATATTAGCCAGAACGGCATTATTGATCTCAATCATAGGGTGTCAAAAGTAAGTGGTTTTAGTACATCTGCAAGTCCGGGTTTACAACACAGATGTGGGTTAAGAAAAAGAGCATGGCAGCTCCGGAGAACCGCCATGCTTAACGTTCAGATAGGAAAACCTGAAACTATTTTGTAGCCTTTAGTACAACTGAGATGTTAACTTCAGGCTTAATGAATTTGTCTTTAAGGGATTTATCATTACCATAGTTTACACCCCACAAAGTACGGTCTATATTGAAGTTTGCCGTAGCATTCACTTCAGTTTCGCTGATAGTAACTTTAGCAGGGAATGTTATGTTCTTGGTAGAGTCTTTCAGGGTAAGGTTACCGCTTATAGAGTGTGTACCCGTAGTGTCTGTAAGAGCTTCAACTTTGGTTATTTCAAACTTTGCAGTAGGGTGCTTTTCTACGTCGAAGAAGTCCGCGCTTTTCAGGTGGCCTTCCAGCTTGCCTTTGAATTCACCAGTTAAATCAAGGTCAGTTAATGAGTTCACATCTACCGTAAATGAACCTGCAGTAAGTGCATTGTTCTCTACTTTCAATGTGCCTTCAGTGATCTTCAAAGTACCATTGTGCTGTTTGGTTGGCCCTGCGCCTATCCACGCCAATGAACTGCCATCCGCAGCCACTTTGTAGTCCGAACCTGTTCCGGCAGCTACTTCTTGGGTTTCGGCCACTTTTGCCTCTTCTCCCTTAGGAGCGTTGTTGCAGGCTGCAAGCATTACCACCGCGCCTGTAATAATTAAGAAAGAGATTTTTTTCATGTTTAAACATTTATTATTTGAACAAAGATTTGAATTATTCATTAACTATAAAACTAATTTATAAACAAATCCTATATACCCGGCATTAGGCCATGGCTTCTATCAGGTCAAACTCGGTGATGATCGTTGTTTCGCCCATATTGGTTTTCACCAGCACAGCAGAATTTTCCTTGGATATCAGCTTCGATATTTCTGCCGCTGTATGGTTCAGTCCTACATAAGGGAATGGCTTGCCCATTACCTCTGCCAATTTAGTATCGCGGTAGTATGGGTTTTCCATCAGCAGGTGCAGTATCATGTTTTCGGTAATACTGCCGACATCCTTCCCTCCCTCTATTACAGGTAGTTGTGTCAATGCCAGCTCCTTCATTTTCCTGAAGGCATCTGCCACTGTGTCTACCGGCGATGCCGATACCAGTTCCTTTATTTGCTTGCGGTCAACTATGGCTTTGGCAGTTATGGGCTCATCTTTCAGGAAGCCGCGGTCGCGCATCCAGTCATCGTTGAAAATCTTGGCTATATACCTGCTGCCGTGATCGTGTAGTATCACTACTACCACATCACCTTCTTTAAACTGGTCCTTCATCTGCAGCAATCCTTGTACTACTGCACCACCGCTAAATCCTACAAATATTCCTTCTTCCCTCGCCAGTCGCCTGCACATAAGCGCAGCATCCTTATCGCTCACCTGCTCTACAAAGTCGATGTATTTGAAATCGAAATTGCCCGGCACTATATCCTGACCTATGCCTTCTATCAGGTAGGGATATGCTTCTGTCATATCTATTGCACCTGTTTCCTTATACTTCTTTAGTATAGAACCGTACGCATCCACGCCCAAAGTCCTGATAGCGGGGTTCTTTTCTTTCAGGTACATAGATGTACCCGTTACCGTGCCACCCGTGCCTATAGTAGTTACATAGTGCGTCACTTTTCCATCTGTCTGCTCCCATATCTCAGGGCCGGTCGTTTTATAGTGGGCATCCCTGTTGCTCAGATTCTCGTATTGGTTCACGAACACTGCTCCCGGTATTTCGTGCAGCAGGCGCTCCGCTACCTGGTGGTAGTTGCGTGGATCGTCGTGGCCTACATTGGTAGGGCACACTATTACCTCTGCACCCAGTGCACGCAGTATATCCACCTTCTCTTTGCTCTGCTTATCGGTAGTGGTAAAAATACACTTGTACCCGCGCACGGCAGCAGCCAGCGCCAACCCCATACCTGTGTTGCCCGAAGTACATTCTATGATAGTGCCACCTGGTTTCAGCTCGCCCCTTTTCTCAGCTTCCTCTACCATGCTTATACCTATCCTGTCCTTTATGCTATTACCCGGATTAAAGTATTCTACCTTCAGCAATATCTCAGCCTTTAGTATTCCTTTCCCGATTTTATTCAGGCGTACCAGGGGCGTATTGCCTATGGTTTCCACTATGTTGTTAAACACTTTCATATTCTCTCAGTTTCTATTATTCCGTTACAAATGCACGAATATTTTATGACAATCAAAAGTAAAAGTGGCCCGCAAGCCCTCAAACCCCTATTTCAGCATCTTATCTGGCGTTTACTGCTGCCTCCAGTTTTTCTACCATGCGCAGGGTGGCTACGCACCTGTGCAGGTTATTGGTGTACACATCTGTCTGGTCCAGAAAATCCTCACGTATGAAATGCGGGAAGAACCTGCAATCGTGTGGCCTAAGCTCATACACACTGCACATATTAGTATCCAGGTTCAGGTGCTGGCACGGGGTATTCTGGTTTACTATGTCACCATTGCTTTCATCTATCATCAGGTAGGCATCGTAGTATGCCTTGTAAGTCATGCCAACCGATTTAGCCACTATGGTCGCCTCCTTTTTACTCCAGGTCGGCGTCATGGTTTTGCAGCAGTTGGCACAGTCCAGGCAGTTGGTTTCTTTCCACACTGCCGCATCTACTTCCAGCATTATTTCAGCCAATGGCAGTTTCTTTTTGCGCTTCAGCTGTTTCAAAAAAGCACCCAGTTGCTTCCTCTTCTGGTTAGCCCTGTTGGTATAGTATCTTACGTTTAACGGTGGCATTTATATGTCCTGTTATCTGTTTATTAATTAAAACTTCTAAAGTAGCTTTTTCAGTGTTTCCACCGCATAGTCCACCTCTTCTTTGGTATTATATTTAGAAAAGGAGAACCTGATGGTCTTCCTGCTCTCATCTGCTCTTATTGCCTCCAGCACATGGCTGCCTTTTTCGCTTCCGCTGGAGCAGGCGCTTCCACCACTTGCCGCTATACCCGCTATATCCAGGTTCATCAGCATCATTTCCGACCGGGGGCTTTCCGGCATCGACACGCTCAGTATCTTATAAAATCCACGCTCCACATCACCGTTGAATACCACGGAAGGGCATTCAGCTTCTATTCTGCCCTTCATATATTCCCGCAGCCCGCTTATGTGCTCCTTGGTAGCCTCAAATTCCTTTTCGGCTATCTCCAGCGCTTTACCCAGTGCAGCTATACCAGCCACATTCTCTGTGCCACCGCGCATATTGCGCTCCTGTCCTCCGCCATGCAGGTAGGGTTCTACCCCGGCCACATCGCTGTTGATGTATATAAACCCAACTCCCTTCGGCCCATGGAACTTATGCGCCGAACCACTCAGGAAGTGCACTTTTGTCTGTTGTACATCTACCCGATGGTAGGCCAGCGTCTGTACCATATCGGAGTGGAACAGCGCACCATACCTGACACATATAGTTGAAACCTCCTCAAGGTTTATCATAGTGCCTATTTCGTTGTTTGCATGCATTAGCGATACCAGCGTCTTCTTGCTGTCACCTGCCAGAAGCTGCTCCAGCTGCTGCATATCCGGGTAGCCTTTTTCATCTACTGCCAGAAATACCACCTCTATCTCCCGCTCCAGTGCTTTAGATGTGTTCAGCACACAATCATGCTCGGTTGGCGAAGTAATGATACGCTTTACGCCCAGGTAGTGAACGGCATTCTTCAATATCATATTGTTGCTCTCGGTACCACAACTGGTAAAGAAAACCTCGCCCGTGCTGGCATTCAGGAACTGTGCCACAATTTTCCTTGCTTTCTCTACCGCCGATTTTGGCTTGCGGCCAAAACCATGTATTGAAGAGGGATTGCCAAAATGCTCTGTCAGGTAAGGTAGCATTTCATCCAGCACCTCTTTGGCAATGGGCGTAGTAGCTGCGTCGTCTAAATAAACTTTCATGAGCGTGCAAAGATAACTAAACCCACTTATGAAAATTGTCCCAAATTTGCCCCGATAGCAACTACCGGGCATGACATATATCGAGGCAGAAACATACCTGCTGGAGCAGTTACCTATGTTCCAGCGCATTGGCGCGGCAGCTTACAAGGCCGACCTTACCAATATCACTGCCTTGTGCAACTACCTCGGCAATCCGCAGCACGGCCTGCGCTGCATTCATGTGGCAGGTACCAATGGCAAAGGCTCAGTTACGCATATCATAGCTGCGGTGCTACAGTCTGCCGGTTACTCTGTCGGCGAATTTGTTTCGCCCCACTACAAGACTTACCGCGAGCGCATCAAGATCAACGGTAACTATATAGAGCAGGACTATATCGCAGATTTCGTTTCTCAACACAAAGCCTATTTCGAAGCCTCTGGCGCCTCTTTTTTCGAGATTACCACTGCCATTATGTTTGCCTACTTTAAGCACAGGCAGGTCGACTATTGCATTATAGAAACCGGACTTGGCGGTCGCCTCGACTCTACCAATATCATCCGGCCGCTGCTATCTGTCATTACCAATATCAGCTACGACCACACCCAGTTCCTGGGCGATACGCTTCCGCTTATAGCTGCCGAAAAGGCAGGTATCATAAAACCTGACACCCCTGTGGTAATCGGCGAAACCCAAGCTGAAACCGAAGCAGTTTTCCTGGCAAAGGCCAAAGAACAGAATGCGACCATCACATTTGCCGACAGGCAATTGCAAACTACGCTCTATAGTAATACAGGTTCGGCTACCATGGCAGATATATTCCTGGCTGACGCCCCATGGCTTACACAAGTACCTACAGACCTCAGCGCTGCCTATCAGTCAAAGAACGTTACTACTGCACTTGCAGCTGTTTTACAGCTCCGCAGCTTAGGCCTTACCATTTCGGATGAGCATATCCGCACGGCCCTATCCAATGTCGGTGGCCTTACCAACTTCATCGGTCGCTGGATGGTACGCCAACAAAATCCACTGGTCATATTCGACAGCGCCCACAACGAGGGCGGCATCCGCGAGCTTATTGCCCAGCTATCCACACTCACCTACCATACCTTGCACTTCGTTTATGGCAGCGTGGCCGACAAGGATATCACCCCTATTCTACAGCTACTGCCAAAACAGGCCACTTACTACTTTTGCCGGCCCGATATTCCACGCGGTAAAGATGTCATGCTACTTCAACAGGAGGCAGCCCTGCAACAGTTAAATGGCAATGCCTACAATTCGGTTAACGAAGCCTACCAGGCAGCGTTGGTAAATGCAACTGCGGATGATTGCGTGCTGGTGGCAGGCAGCATATTTGTAGTGGCAGAGGTGTTATAGCATCCAAAAACTGATTGGCTTTTTCATTCCAAATTGGGTGAAAAATTTTCACCTTTTCTGAGTATGCATTTCTCAATTTTTGATTATCCAAAATTTCAAATAACTGGGTGAAAGTGATGTACCGTTTTTGACTTATCCTGCTCACCAAATTGACTATTTTGTTTCAACGGTATTTCAACGTAAACCAATTCCTGCTTTTGTCTCCTTTCATCCCATTTTTCTGTCCTTGCATTTTATTCATTTTGTGGGTGAATCTGATATACCGTTTTCTTCATCTGCCCAAACTATTTTTGATTATCGGAAACATCAGGTTATTGGGTGAAAGTCCAACCTCTTTTTGATTATCCTCTACCGGAATTTTGATCAATCTGCCATTTGTTAAAAATGGCGGTGGTTGGCGGTGGTTGGCGGAAATCGCATTTTTTAAGGCACCCACAGCAATTTGCGGCTTTTAAAATCACCAAATCCTCTGTCAATATAGCGTTCAGGCAAAAACATTGCGGTATATTTCAAATTTTAGAGGTGGTGGAATCGCGGTTAAAATTACTATCAGAAATCCAAAATACCATCCTCATTATCAAATCTTTAACTGCTGATAGTTGCGGTATTTTTTTGCGGTACTCTTGGTATATGTTATATGTGGCTCAAAGAACGGGTTACAATGCTTACCATATTAAAAGCATCAACCCATATTCCACAATATCCGTGCCATCACCAACTTATTTAAGGAGCTTTATATTTTCTCTGTCAAAGAGTCATAGCATGCAAACCGTAACATATATGCCAAATACATAAAAATACGCTTGCCACTTCTATACTTTGCTTGCCACCCAGCTTTTCAGGTGCAGCATCAGTTCCATTTCAGGCAATTGCTTATTCTCTACAGCGGCCAGTATCTTCTTATACACTACAGTTCTTTTATCCTTATCTGCCTTAGCCATTGGGTATATCATACTAAAAAAAGCCTCCAACTCTTGCGATACCAGCTCCCTTCTTTTCATCCATGCCTTTGCCGCTTTTACCTGATAGGGTATCAGTTCATAATTGCCCAGCTCGCACTGCACCATCAGCATCAGCGCCCTTAGCATTATTTGCATGTCTATGCGGTGTTCAGGGCTTATGGTTATCAGCTCATTTATGAGTTCAAGCGATTTTTTCAACTGCCCGGTGTGGAATAAGGCACAGGCATAATCATACGACAGGCTGTACTTAACATATCCCGATTGTACATCAGCGGTGTTGTATCGCTCCTCCAGCAGTTGTACAGCCTCATTGTACCTGTGCAGCTGCAGTATCGCCCATGCTTTGGCATAGTTGCAAAAAGACACCATATCTGCCAGGTCGTGCCTTGAGATTGTCCTGTCAGCCGTTTTAAATATCTGAAGGCACCTGTCTGCCGCTTCTATTTCATTTTCATAATTGCCTGCCTGCCCTTCAGATGTTACCACACTTATCAGCGCTATATAATACTGGTATGGATTGGCATCTTTCAGCTCAGTATTGCTTTCATAAAACGCTACGGCTTGCCTGGCTATTTGCAGTACCTTGTTCAGGTCTTTTTCTACCATCAGGTAATACCTGTTCATCACTCCAAACCATTGTATCTGGGTTTTTACCGAAAGCAGTTTCCCCGGGTCTGTTCGGAAAAGCTGGTGGTTGTGCTGCGCAAAAGTATCCGAGCCGTTCCTGCTCTGTTCAAAACGGATCACCTGTGTCCGCAGCCAGATCAGCTCAAAATATTCGGTAAATGTATCTATCGACTTATCAAAGTCCTGTTTCAGTTTTTCTATTTCCGAAAAATCTTCCAGCTGGGTCAGGTAGTCAAATTTTCTGCTTATCAGCTTGGGCATCAGGTACACGTTGTTCGTTTCCTCTGCTTTTGCTATTGCTTTATCCAGCACCTCTACAGCAAAGTGGTAAAGCCCACGTTCATGTAGTTCAGCTGCATCGGCTATCATATTACCTATGTGGTTATCACTATTCAGCTCCTCTTTATAAAACCGCAGGCTTTTTAGCAGCACCTGTATCAGGTACCTTTTTTCACTGGCTAGTTGCGTAGGCGACAACCCCAGTTTTTCGCTCAGCTCAGTCGCATTGTATTCCTCCTTATCTTCCAGCGCATCAAACAGCTGCAGGTATTTCTTTTCTCCCGACTGGGCATTGCTCAATAGTTTAAAATACCTCCGCTCATTGGGTGTAAGCGTTTTGATCAACTGAATCAGATATTGCTGTTTACGCATATTGCCACTTCTACGCCGGTTTTGTTATGGGGTGGGTATGTACAAATCTATGCATTACAGGGCTATATAAAAAGCGAAGCCCCGCTAACATATTAGCAGGGCATTCAACCATCTATCCTAAAACCATCAAAATTTGAAATATGCGTTTTCAGCATACCTATAATTAAGCTATTGCTTTCTCCTTAATCTTACGAAAGTATGATTCTGCAATGTGGCCGCGTGTTACAAATTTCTGTATAAATGAGAATGCCAGAATAGTATAATATGATTGCATGGCTGGCTAAAAACTATTTGCTAAAGCTTAGATGTGCATCTTTTTCCCCAACTCTTAGCGGACTGCTTTTTTCTCAGAAAGGGCAAATTACTTTATAATGAGGCTATTCGACAAGAAATGGAAAAAGATAACTGCTATTGTGCTCGGAACTATAATTTTGCTTTGTGCATTAGTTATAATATTCATATCTCCTATCGCCAAGTACCTTATAGAAAAATATGATGAAAAGTTTCTGGGCAGGCAGATAACGCTTGATTGGATATATGTAAACCCATTTACCGGCTATGCACATATAAACGACTTAAAGCTTTATGAGCAAAATAAGGATTCTTTGTTCGTGCAAATGAAAGGCGCAAGTGTGGATTTCGCCATGCTAAAATTGCTGACCAAGACTTATGAAATAAGCAGTATAACCCTTGATGCACCTGAAATACACCTGATCNNAAATCGCCAAACATTCAATTTCAGCGACCTTATTACCCGTTTTTCCCCAAAAGACAGCATAGAGAAATACAAGCCACCTACAAAATTTAATATCCTGGATGTAGAGATACATGATGGTAAATTCTTCTATATAGAGCAGGTAATACCGGTTAACTACTGGATAACAGATTTGAATATTTCCACTTCAGGAAAAAAATGGGATGTAGATACCATTACTGCAAAACTCAGTTGCAAAAGTGGTCCTGGTACCGGAGATGTAGATTTAGATATAGCGCTTAACCTGAAAACAATGGACTATAGGCTGGCAGCATTGGTAGAAAAATTTGACCTTGGTATTTTCGGACAGTACTTGCGCGACCTGGCAAACTATGGCACCATAAATGCCAACCTGGATTGCGATGTTAAGGTTAAGGGAAATTTCAAGGACCAACTGGCCATGAATGCTAAAGGATACCTGGCAGTAAACGATTTCCACTTCGGTAAAAACGTAGGTGATGATTATGCCTCTTTCAAAAAGCTGGCATTGAACATGAATAAAATAGCCCCTAAAGAATATGAGTACAATTTTGATACGATTGGTATAATAGAACCATTCTTTAAATATGAGCGCTACGACTACCTGGATAACCTGAGCCGGATGTTTGGTAAAGGCGGCGAGAATATTAAAGCCGCTAAAGCTGACTCAAGCAAATTTAACCTTATCATAGAGATAGCAGATTTTATAGAAATTATAGCGAAGAACTTTTTAAAGAGTCACTACCATGCCAACAAACTGGCGCTATATGATGGCAATATACAGTTCAACGACTTTGCCCTGCGCGATAAATTTAGTGCTGCGGCCAATCCGCTGAATATCATGTCGAAAGACATAGACCAAAGCAGCCCACGGTTAAATGTAGATGTGAGCATAGGACTGAAACCCCATGGACGGATAGGTTTGGGGTTAAGCATTAATCCCAAGGGCTACAGGGACTTTGACCTTACCTACAAGTTAAATGAGATTGCCCTACCTGATTTTAACCCTTATGTGGTAACCTATACATCATTCCCTTTCAAAAGCGGCACATTATCATTTAACGGTAATTGGAAAGTGCGCAACAGCGATATACAAAGTATGAACCACCTGATTATCCTGAATCCGCAGCTTACAAAGCGTGTTCGTAAAAAAGATGCGAAATGGATTCCTATGCCACTTATTTTGGCTATAGTGCGTGAGTCAGGCAATTATATAGATTATGAAGTACCTGTAAAAGGCAGCCTGAATGACCCTAAAATAAAGTTCAAGGATATCATTCTTGATGTGCTGAAGAACATCTTTGTAAAGCCACCTACATCGCCATATAGGGCCTATGTAAAAACACAGGACAAGGAAGTAGAGAAGCACCAGATATTTACCTGGAACTTCCACCAGCAATCGCTTACAAAACGCCAGGAAGCATTCCTGGACAGGTTGGCCTTCTTCCTGAAAATGAACAAGGAAGCAGAAGTTTATGTTCAGCCGATAAACTTCGTGGCTAAAGAAAAAGAACACCTGACGCTATATGAAGCTAAGAAGAAATACTTCATTCTGGCAAACAACAGGCAAGCAGGCAGCTTCACTGAAGATGATTCCATATTCGTAGAGAAAATGTCTGTAAAGGATACCCAGTTTGTAGCCATGGTAGACAAAAACGTTAAAGGATCGGATATGATGTTTACCCTGCAGGAAAAATGCAGGTACTGGGTAGATACCAATATGGTAAATCAGAAGCTTGCCCGCCTTACAGCCAACCGCAGGAAAAACTTCATGGCAGCCTTTAAAGATGAAGGCGTAGCTAAGAGGGTAAAGCTAAGCGCAGAGAAACAGGACTTCCCCCGTACAGGCTTCTCCTACTACCAGATCGCGTATAAAGGCGATATACCCGACCGCCTGAAAAAAGCACTGCAAAACCTGGATGAAGATATAGATATAGTGCTTACCCCCGCAGAGCGTCGTGCCAAACGCGCCGAAGAAAAGCGGGAGGAAAAAGAATTGAAAGCGGACGCCAAGGCAAAAGCAAAAGATAGTAAATAGACTTCATTGCTATTCAACATAAGAATGCCCTGCTAA
>DLGO01000042.1:37789-79630 GCA_002482725.1 Bacteroidetes bacterium UBA7692
TTAGCAGGGCATTCTTATGTTGAAATTAGTGCCATAGCCATTTATATTTAAATATTTCACTTATTTCGCGGCTCATAATTCTAAAATCTAAATATGAAAAGAGCCCTGAACATCATGGCCATAGCTTTATTTGCTATGGCTTTAAGCGCGCAAACCCCATCCGTACAATGGAGCCGGGAAATGGAATCCAAAGACGGAAAAAAAGTAATCGGCATAGTACACGCAGAAAATGATAACACCTATCTGCTTACCACACTATATAACCAAAAGCGCGCAATGGATGAACCTAATGATGCATTCGATTATTCCGGCGCACGCCCGGGTTTAGAATATACCATTGACTGTTTCGACAAAAACATGCAACTTAAAAATTCTGTGATGCTCAATACATCGCACAGGAGATATAAAGAAACCATAGGATTTAATGGCCACATATACGCCATAACCGAGTATTTTGATAATAGTACCTATGAAAATCAACTCCATATTGCCGTATATGATCCTGCTCTGAAAGAGATTGTTCGCGACAAAACGGTAGCCACCATAAAAGCCCCTGAAGAGAGGAATAAAGGGAGGTTCAAATATACATTTTCCACTTCAGGGCAACGCTTATTGGTGAGCAGTACCGGAATTTGGGAAAAAGGTGCCAATCTTAAATTGCAATTAAATGTGATGGATGCCGACCTGAAAACATTATGGTCTAAAAATATTGAATTCCCTTTTTTGGCAGGGTCATACTATCCAATGGAATATAATATAGATGAGCAGGGCGATGTATACCTCATCATGGAAAAAGAGGTAGACCCGAAACACGATGATGAATGGATAAAATCTTCAACAGGAGTTTATATTCCGGGCCATACTTACTCACTTGTGCATATAAGCAATGCCGGAAGTACACAGAAAGAATATGACCTGAAGATTGAGGGCAAGGTTATTTCTGACCTGAACTTCAATATAGATAAGAACAAAAATGTAATCTGCACAGGGTTCTATAGTTCCGAAAAAGGCAAGTACACCAATGGCAATTTTTATGTAAAGGTTAATACTACACAGGGTAGTGCCGACAAACCTGTATATACCGATTTTTCGGCTGACCTCATGCTCAAGTTCGATGCATTCAGGAAAGTAAAAAAGAATAAAGCCCTGAATGGATTTCAGGACAAGTTTGAGGTAAGGGACTTTTCGCTGAACGATAATGGTTCGGCACAACTGCTTTCGGAATATTATTATTATACTGCTGCCAGCAGTTCACAGGTAGTAAGTAATGGAGCTTATTCAGAAAGGCAGTCATCAAGCACTTACACCTATTTTTACCTGGATGCCCTATTGATAAACTTCGATGCAGATGGCAAAGTATCCTGGACTACAAGAATTCCAAAATATCAGAAAACCCAGGATGACAAAGGCAGATTCTCTTCTGTAGGCATTATCAAAAATGAGGATAAGCTCCACTTGCTTTTTAACGATAATCCGGAAAATGACTATGTGCAGGATTACAATAAGGCAAAACAAATGGATTTGGAAAACAGTATCAGCGTATTAGTATCTATAGATAAAGCGACAGGAAAATTTACGCGTCAGGAACTCTGGAAAAACGGAATTTATGATGATGCTATCAACGTTTTCTGCATGCCGGCATTCTGCAAGCAATCTTCGCCAAATTCTATTGCATTAGTTGGCGAGCGCCACAAGGGCTACAACAAAAAGCTGATTGAGGTAGGTTCTGTAAAACTGAAATAACCGAATTCTTTGATACCGCCTAACATATAAAACAGATTTAAAACATAGTTTTATTTTTTGCTCAAAATCCAAATACTTTATTTTTTTTGACCCTTGTTACAAAAATGAATGGCATTTCCCGTCATTAATCCAGGCGCTATAACCTTAAACGAAAAAAAATGAGAATAAAAACAGTAATCACCACGCTTTTGTGTATGTTGGCAATATGCTCTTATAGCCAAAAAAGGATTGACCGGGTAACCCTTAAAGATAAAAGTGTAATAAGTGGTAAAATAATAGAGCGTACAGATTCTGTATCTGTCAAAATTAAAACAGATGAGACCAATGTGGTGGTAATACCGTGGAAGGAGATAGAATTTATTTCTGCTCAGGAAATTGAAAATACCGATTGGCTAAAAGAGAAAAAAAGAAATCGAAAATTGGCTGATGCTTTGGCCAAGGGTTTTACAGGGTATTTCAGCTATCCGGGATATCAATATCTGGATGGCTCTATGATGACTGTTTACCTTGGCCTTGGTTATCAGTTCAATCCCCATTTTGCTATAATGGGTGGCTCAGGAGTAGAGGTTTTTCACGGGCTTACTGTTCCTTTCTTTGCAGATATACATGTTAATATACTGCCTCAGAGAATGACACCATTCATATTCTTACGCGGCGGATATGCGCTTCATTATGCATATGCAGAGCGGACCAACAAGAATAACTACAAAGCTACCAGCGCGAGACCGGAGGGAACTCCTTACGTTAACCCAGGAATAGGATATAGATTTAAATTCCTGCCTCATTTTGGGGTAAGTGTTAAGTTAGGCTACAGATTAAACTATGTTACAGGTTTAGTAGAAAAAGAATTCAATAATTATGGCTATACGTACACAAAGTTTGTAGAAGGCAAACGCCTGTTCCACGGATTCAATGTAAGCGTAGGAATGGATTTTTAATTTACCTCAATAATGTAAACTAGTTTCTGAAGCAGCTTTACCTGCTCTGTAACAGATAGTTTCCATAATTCTGCTGAAGACTTTTCCAATCCTATTTCAGGAAGATTCTGAAGCATATTCAGTAAATAGGATGATTTGATGGCATAGGTCGCATTCTCGGCAAGCGTGTGCTTTGCATTTACCACTGCTACCAGATTTCCTTTTTCGTCAAATACCGGCCCGCCGCTGTTACCCGGCTGAACAGGTGCAGAAAGCTGGTAAGCATTTATTTCTCCTTTATATCCATTTACAGAGCTGATTATTCCATTGGTTAGTTTTACATCATCGCCCATACTGGTAGTAAGTGGATAACCAAATATCGCAATCCTTTCGCCAAGGTCTGCTATAGAATTTTTAATGCTGAAAGGGATACTATCCAATTTAATATTGTCGTCCTTCAGCTTCAGTATAGCCAGGTCATTGTTCTCATCTTTGAGCAGAAGTGTAGCGGCATAGCTTGTATCTTTCCTACCATTAACATTCCGGATACGAAAGTCCGTACCCCTGTTTACCACGTGGTAATTGGTAATGATATACCCACGCGAGGAAATAAGAAATCCTGAGCCGGAAAAGTCAGGTATCTTCTTACCTGATTCATTTATAACCGGCACCCTATCTGACATTATCCTTGTATTAGGTATTAAAGCCAGCTCCTGCCTGGCCACGATGGCGGGTGTTACTTCAAGTGATATAGCCGGATTGCCAAAGGCATCCTTCTTGATCTTCACTTTTACATAGGTCGTATCATCTTTTATCACCGTAATTTTAAGTGAGGCTTTAGGCCAGCCGGCATAATTTTCTATCCGCGTTTTTACGGCTAAGACTGACAAATCGTTTGCTGTATAATATACCGAATTAGCTGCGGGTAAAGTATCTGCAGCGGTTACGCCAAAAAAAGCCCTTACAAGAAATTTATTTACTTTTTTATCGCTGCTTCTATAAAGTACGACTGTATTTCTCTGTGCCGATACGGTTTGAAATACACTTAAAATAGCGATTAAAAATAAGCTTATCTGTTTCATGAATTAAGGTTATATATCTATAAGAAAAAGTAAAAGAATAGTTTTTTCAGCTAACTAGTTAGAAATAATACAAAATATTATCCTGCTTCCTTCATACTCAGCATTATCCGCTTCCTGGCTATATCCACCTCCAACACTTTTACCATCACCCTCTGCTGCAGCTTTACCACTTCATTGGGGTCCTTTATAAACTTGTTTGCTATGTGCGATATATGCACCAGTCCATCCTGCTTCACCCCAATATCTACAAATGCGCCAAACTGGGTTATGTTACTTATAATCCCGGGCACTACCATACCTGTGCGCAGGTCTTCCATTTTGTATATGCCCTCTGCATACTGAAAAGCCACGGCCTCCTGCCGTGGGTCCAACCCGGGCTTCTTTAGCTCATTCAGTATATCTCGTATGCTCAGCTCACCTGTAGCATCGCTTATATAGGCTTTACTGTTTATGGTATCAAGTGCTTTGCTGTTCCCTATCAGTTCCTTTAGCCCAAGTCCTACCTCCTTGGCCATGCTCTTTACTACACTGTAGTTTTCGGGGTGCACACCAGATGCATCCAATGGATTATCACCGCCGGTTATGCGCAGGAATCCTGCACTCTGCTCAAATGCCTTGCTGCCCAGTCGCGGTACATCTTTCAATTGGCTGCGGTTGGTAAACCCGCCTATGGCTGCGCGGTGCTCTACTATATTCTGTGCCAACACAGGCCCAAGCCCAGACACATAAGCCAGCAAATGCCTGCTGGCGGTATTCAGGTTTACACCCACATGGTTCACGCAACTGGCCACTGTTTGGTCCAGCTTTGCTTTCAGTTTTACCGCATTTACATCATGCTGGTACTGCCCCACTCCTATCGCCTTAGGGTCTATCTTTACCAATTCAGCAAGCGGGTCCATCAGCCTCCTTCCTATGGATACTGTTCCCCGCACGGTTACATCCTGCTCAGGAAATTCCTCCCGCGCCACCTCCGATGCAGAGTACACCGAGGCGCCATCCTCATTTACCATAAATATCGGCACCCCAAGGCTTAGCGATTTAATAAAGCTTTCTGTTTCCCTGCCTGCCGTACCATCGCCTATAGCTATGGTCTCTATTTTATACTTTTCGAAAAGCCCTTGAATTATATTCCGCGCTTTCTCTATCGATTCGTTTCCCTGGTGCAGGAAGATAACAGATGTCGTCAGCAATTTACCTTGCGCGTCCAGACACACCACCTTACAACCGGTACGTATACCCGGGTCTATGGCCAGTATTCTTTTGGCACCAAGCGGCGCGGACAATAACAGTTGCTTCAGGTTCTCTGCAAATACATTGATGGCCTGCTGCTCTGCCTTTTCCCACAATAGCTTTTTGAATTCCGATTCCAATGATGGCTGCAGTAATCGCTTGTATGCATCCTGCGCAGCTATCCATACCTGCTGCCCCGCTCCTGAATTGTTCCTGACCACAAACCGTCGCAGGAACTCCAGGGTTATTTCCTCATCAGGCTCTATGCCAAATCTCAGATATCCCTCGTCCACCCCGCGAAACACCGCCATAACCCTATGCGATGGCGCACGGTCTAGTCGCTCCGAATACTGGAAATAGTCCTTATACTTTTGCGCATCTGCCTCCTTGGATTTTACCAGCTTGGCCGATAGCATACCATGCTTGCTGAACCGCTCCCGCAACCTGTTCCTCAGCTCTGCATTTTCGTTCAGCCATTCGGCTATTATGTCGCGGGCGCCCTGCAGCGCATCTTCTATCGATTTCACATTTCCCTTAACAAAGCGGTGCGCCTGGCTCTCTATATTATTATCCTGCTGCGCAAACAGTACTTTGGCCAATGGTTCCAACCCGGCCTCCCTTGCCATATCTGCCTTGGTTTTCTTACGCTGCTTGTAGGGCAGGTACAGGTCTTCCAACGTTTGTATATCCCTGGCCTCCATTATCCTGGCCTTCAGCGCAGTCGTCATTTTACCTGCTTCTTCAATTGTCTCTATTATGTAAGCCTGTCTTTTATAAAACTCCTGAAGCTCTTTTAGCTGCTGCTGTATGTTTTCTATGGCTACTTCATCCAGCCCTCCCGTCCGGTCTTTTCTGTATCGCGCTATGAATGGTATGGTGCAGCCCTCGTCAAAAAGCGTCATTACCATTTTCACCGCATTGGGATTCAGTCCAAGCTTGTTTGCTATTTCGTTGTGCAATGTCAGTTCCTTTTAATTGCAGTAAATATCTGCTTAAAACCTGACTGCGGCTCCACACTATTGTGGATAGCCCAACATTCTGTGTCCTAAGAATTACATGCTGTAACACCAGTTACTGCCGGCAAGCCCGTTTTGCTAATGGCTCCATACCCACCTTGTATATCTATCAGGTGATTGAAACCCCTCTTTCGTAGTATAGAAGCTGCTATCATAGAGCGGTATCCTCCTCCGCAGTAGATATGGTAAGTCTTATTTTTATCTATGGTATCCGTCCATTCATTTATCTGGTCCAGTGGTCGTAGTGTACCGTTTACCAGATGCGCCGATTCATACTCTCCAACCTTGCGCACATCCAGTATTTCTATTTCCCCCGAGTAGTAGTTCTTTTCAAAATCCTCTGCCGTTATGGATTTTATGGTATCCACCTCCTTCCCAGATTTCTTCCAGGCGTCAATTCCACCTTCCAGGTAGCCTACTGTGTTATCAAATCCCACACGCGCCAATCTGGTCACAGCCTCTTCCTCCCTACCCTGTTCACAAACCAAAATCAATGGTTGTTTCAAATCAGGGTTAAGTGTTCCTATCCATGGGGCAAATTGTCCGTCCAATCCAATATTAACTGACCCGGGTATGAAGCCGGTCGCAAAAGCTTGTGGTGCCCTTACATCCAACACCAAAGCATCCAGTGTATTTGCCAATCCTTCAAACTCTTCGGGTGTCCATCCCTTTACCCCGGATTTGAGTACTTCATCCAGGCTATCAGCACCGTGCTTGTTCAGCAGCACATTCAAGGGAAAATAGGAAGGGGCCGCCGCTAATCCCTCTGTCACCTGTTGTATGAATGACTCTTTGGACTCTGCTTTCAGCGCGTAGTTCACAGTTCTTTGGTGTCCCAATGTGTCATAGGTATCTTTCGACAGATTCTTACCACAACTGGAGCCTGCGCCATGGGCAGGGTACACTATCACACTATCCGGTAATGGTAAAATTTTAGTATGCAGCGATTCATACAGCAAGCCTGCCAGGTCTTCTTTTGTTAGTTCAGATTTAATGGCCAGGTCTGGCCTGCCTACATCATTGATAAACAATGTATCGCCTGAAAATATGCAATATGGCTTCCCATCCTCATCACTTAGCAAATAGGTAGTGGATTCCAATGTATGGCCAGGCGTATGCAGTGCCTTTATAGTAACCCTTCCTAATTTAAATACTTCGCCATCTACAGCACTGTGAAAATCAAAATTACACACTGCATTTGGCCCATAAACTATTGTAGCTCCTGTCTTGTCCGCCAGTTCCTTATGCCCCGACACAAAATCTGCGTGGAAGTGCGTTTCAAAAATGTATTTAATGGCAGCACCGTCCTTTGCAGCGCGCTGTATATATGGTGTGGTTTCCCTCAATGGGTCTACTATGGCTACTTCACCATCCGATTCTATATAGTATGCTGCTTCTGCCAGGCACCCTGTATAAATTTGCTCTACTTTCATATTCTTAATATTAATGTAAAAATACTCTACATTTTCGATAGAGTACAAATACTGCTGTAAATTTGCGTGCCTGATATCAAAAGCTTTATGCAGATACAATACATATTTGAATTAACGGGTACTGCATTTTTCGCTATATCCGGTGCAGTATTGGCCAACGAAAAATCCAAGCCGGATTGGTTTGGGGCTACTTTTATTGGTTTTGTTACTGCTATCGGTGGAGGTAGCCTGCGCGATATGCTGCTCGGCTCCTACCCTTTGGTATGGATAAAAGATGTCAGCTTCATCTATGCAATACTTATTGGTATCGGTATCTCCGGACTGCTCTACCCATACCTGACCAAACTGCGCAAGTCGCTCTTCCTCTTCGACACCCTGGGCATAGCTATGTTCAGCATATTGGGTACCGAGAAAGCCCTTTCGCTTGGTGTACACCCGATTGTTGCCGCCATCATGGGCATGTTCTCGGCCATTATGGGCGGGGTTATTCGCGATACGTTAACTAACGAAGTGCCTATAATTTTCAGGAAAGAGATATATGCGACAGCCTGCCTGGCAGGTACTACCTTATATCTTCTTATGGATTACATGGGTCTGGAGCGGAACATCAGCTTTTTTGCTTCCGGTCTGCTCATATTGGTTATACGCATTGTGGCTGTGCGCTACAAGCTCAGCATTCCACAGTTTATAAAAGATTGATCAGCGCTTTACTGTCCGGTATTTCATCACATCCTTCACAAACAGCTTATCATTAGGCTTAAATATTTTAAGGTCATCCAATAATGCAGGATAGGTTGTGGCATGTTCCGCTACAATTTCAAAAGCTATTTCCCTGCTCAGTTCATTTACCTCCTCCGATTGCCCATACTGGCTTTTCAGCGCATGGAAAAAATTGAGCTTATTGATATCCTTTTCGCCATTAGCATAAACCATACTGATCTTCTCAGTCAGCTTCTTTGAGCCGTGGTACAGCGCAAAATAATTGTTGAGGCAATTTACCGCATCAGCATTCTTTCTCCATCCCTCGAGCAGCAGTTCCGCAGCATTATCAATCTCATTCATTTTGTTCTTGTAAATAAGCGCCGCCTTTACGTGCTGAGTTTTGCTCATATACCGTTCTATTTCCTTTCCATAATGTTCATTTGCCTCCTTTCTCATGTTTATTACGGCATACAGGTCACCTACTTTTTCAAATGCCTCCAGTTCCTTCTGAAGCTTGATGGCGGCCTCTATTATATTTCCCTTTTCGTAGCATTCAGCGGCCTTTTGCTTATTGTTCAGGTGCTTCAGGTACACGGCAGCAGCTTCGTCATATATCCTGCCCGCCTCCAGCGTTTCTGCTGCCTTTTGGTAGTTCTTCAGTAGTTTTATGTAAACAAAAGCAGCTTTCCTGTAGTCCTTGCGATTTATTAGTTCCTGTGCTGTTTGCTCGTATTGCTGCTGCAGTTGCCAAAAGCTATCTACAGGCAAAGTCGCAATGCCTCCTCCCCCCTCAGGAGCGGGCAAAAGCGCTCCTAAAAACGCAAATGAGCTCCATAGCTTAGACAATTGGAATAACGCATCTTCTCCATTTCTATGTCCACGCGAACTTCCATCAAAATCCAATGGCATTGCATACTTTAAACCTTCCAGCGGGTTCTTCCTCAGCATTTCCATTAACTTTTCAAACTCTTGCTTATTGCGTTCTTCCAGGTCTTTCAGGTCTCCTTGCCATTTGCTCCTTATCCCGTCTGATGTACCTGCCGGGAGCAGTTTATCCAGCATCGACCAAAAACCAGATCCTTCACCGATGTCCATTGTTCCTTCTCCTGGCCCATCACCTACCACCTTTTTCAGCAGGTTCATCTTCAGCTTTTCCATAACAGACAGAGGCTTTTCCTCCATTTTCTCTGTCGGTTTTACAGCAGCATCCATTTGCTTCAATACTTCCTCTGGTGGCACTTCTTTCACCATCAGCCTTTTCAATTGCCAGGGAATATAAACGCTGTCGGCAGGTGCTATTACAACCAATGGATTTTCAATTGATTCATCTAACAAGCTATTCCAATCTACTTCATTGTCCAGCTCTGCCAGGCCAAAGTCCGGATGAAAAGCGTACCGCTTATCTTTGCATATAGCATTTACTTCTTCTATAGAAATATTAGGATGAAGGCTGGTATATACAGGCAGGTATATCTTATCGTTCACACTTTGGGCAGGTAAATGCTTACCACGCTCTTCCGGCATCTTTCCCGAAACTAAAATTACCAGGCAACCCCAGATGCTATTAGCCTCGGTTCCGGCAAGCGGATATACCTCTACGCCTGACAAGCCAAGGCCCATCTGTTTAAGCTCAGCAAGCCAAACAGCTACATGGCTATCCTTTATAAAAATACTTTTTACAGGATAGCTGTTTTTCTTATCAGGAGCGATTTGCAGCTGCATAGTTTACTATATGGTTTATAAACGGTTTGAGGTGGTCCTCCCAAAAAACCTGTACTCCAACAGATTGTTGCCCAAGGCTCATTTTTTGATAATAACCATTCCCGGCAAAAGCCTTATCTGTGCTAACTCCCAAATATTCATCCAAAACCAAAGGAATATAGATAGCATCTATGGGATTCTCATCCCTGCTCAATATCATCATACCTCCTTTGTGAAATTTAATGGTACTACCATCCCTGAACTTTCTTTCCCTGCGGGCCTTGTCCTCAGGATATGAATTAACCTGTACACCGGTACTTGCTTCCCTTAGAAAAATATTCCCTTGAAAAAAAATCAGTTCCTTATTATTTACTACCAGATTCAGGTCTGAATTTATATATACATCCTTAATATTCCTGATTGTATTTTTACCCAGGTACCTAGACCTTATACTCGTAGCAATATCTTTTAGTGCCAAATGGCGGTCTGTACTTTCTTTCGATATTTCGAATTCAATAACATCTATCTCTTTATCAAAATGTATTTTCCAGGTCTTGGTTCCATAACTATAATAGAAGCTTCCATTGCTAAATATGAATCCCTTGAAATAATAACCGGGATTCTTCCAGTTATCCAATTGCCGCTCTGCCGAGTGCCCTGTGCTTAGGTTGTAGCAAATAAGCGTTTTTTCAGTTGTAAAGCACAAGAGCAAAATTTCATTCCTCGCATTTACCCCACTGCTGTAGTGAAACGTGCTTGTAGGAGTTTTATCCAGAAGAAGCTCAGCACCATTGTACTCCACCTTTTCATCTTTCACCGAAAACCTGAAGATCATTCTATCTTTGGTAACCGCCAGAAATATATTCTCTGCCGGATGCAAAACTTCCCGCATACTATATGGCAAAGGGAATAAGATAGGATAAGCGGATTTCGTTTTAGGCTCATCTATATCAGATAGCTGTTCTTTATATGCCTGTTCAGTTCTTTTGGCAGTCCAGGCATCCTTCAGTGGCAGCGTAAACTGTTGCAGCAGCTTCCTGTTCTTATTGTGGTATTTGTAGCAGGCGATTCCACCTTGTTCATTTGTCAATATCAGGTAGCGGAAATGTGCTGCATGCTCTGCAAATACCCTGCGCATTTCTGCATGGTCAAAGGCTTCTTCACCCGATATGTATATCAGGTCAGGGTTCTTTACATCCTTTATACCTTTCATAAATGTATCCAGCGCCCTGGCCGGGTGAAGCGCTATATCCAGCTTGCCCAGGCCATGGATGATATTATCTATACTATCAGTTTGCAATGCGGTAAAAGTATTCCCTCCCAATACATATACATCGCAGGCTATATCTGTTTTAGGGTGCCTGGCTATGGCCACCATTACAGCAAATGCTATGGTATGGCAATTGCCCCAGTTTTTCAGGGTGCTGTCTACCAGTATTATTCTGTGCGAAGTATCATTGGAAGGTGGCACTTCCCGCCTTATATACAGGGCCTCATTATTTGCCAGGCGAGACATAAACATCAGATCATCATTGGCAAACTCCGATATCAGTAATTTATCAAAATCGCCCTTATTGGTAAGGTCAGACACACCACCCAATGGCTGCTCGCTAGGCAGGCTATGGTGGTAGGGTATATTCAGTCCTGTCCATATCCTGCGTATCAGGCTACCCACATGAAAGGTTCTGATATTGTCGGTAAGCTCACTTACAAAATCCTTCGGTTGCCCGTCCTGCTGTGGTTCATCCTCCAGTTCCACACGCCCTACATCCGGCAACTCTGCCATTTTCCCAATTATAGATTCAACTGTAGGGTATTTGGCAGATAAGATGGCCAACACCCTGAACTCCCTATAAAAACAATCGTGGCTAAATGCTACAGGGGTAGCTAAAGTAGATGTACTATATTGTACCTTGGTCAAATTATTTACAATCGCTTCCGCATTTTTCTTAGATATTATATTGTGGCAATCGGCAAATAACCATTGGAAAAGAAAGTGCCTGTTTTCTGCCGACTTATAGTTTGCCGGCAGCTTGGCCAACAAGCGCATAAATGCTATACAATTTTCAAAAAACTCAGGCTCTGCATTTTCCTCTGTACCCTGGCTTCTGAGTTGCGCCTTCAGTATTTCCTCTATATGGTCAATTGCCGGACCCGCATTCTTATTTGTAGCAACGATTGCCAGCAACAGCGACCCGAATGGCGGAATGCCCTGGAGCTTTAAAATCGACAGTACCTCTGCTATGTATGCCCTATAAGCAATAGTACTTCCACCGGGCACAGATATAACATCGGCATCCTCTTCCCAGGTCCAGAAATAAGCCATGTGCGATTGGAAGTAGTGATAGAAGGTCATGGATCAGGATTTAGTTTTTAAAAATCCCTTTGCACTTCCTCTCACAGAACTAAGGCTCAATTGCCTGAACTTAGCTTTCTCTATCCTGCTGAAGCTATTGTCTGTATGCCACATAATCCAATATTCTGCCGATGGATTTATCTTCCTATCGGTAATTTGATTCAGTGAATCGAACTCAAACTCGTATCCGGTAGGAATAAGAAAATTATGCTCTAACCAATAGGTGCTTCCTGGAATCGGCAAAAGCGGAATGCCCTTGATCAATACATTGCCATTGTCCAGAATCACCCATTCCAATTTATCCAGCCTTGATTCATAGCCATTTTCAGCATATTTTGCCAACTCATTAAACGAACAAGTCAATGCTACTGAGGGTCGCTCGCGTTCCGATGTTATCAGTCTATTAATAACCGTACCCTTCAATCCAAAAAAATTGCTGTTGGTTACAGGCAATGTGATCTGTATGGCACGGATTATCGGCGTCCACATCAAGACGGGAACTTTCTGTGATGGTAAGTTATTACCTTCCGCAAACAGCATATTGTCGCGCACCACATATACCTGCTTAAAAGGAAGGCTTTTCACCTCAACCGTATTCAGCTGGTATGCCGTAAAGTCCTTTACCCATATCAAACCCTCGTCTTTTGAAACTTTCAGGTTGCTATAGTGCCGTACCGTTGCCAGCGAATCCTCTGCACTGGCTGGTATAGAAAGCAGGTATTCTATATTGCCTGAAGCATTCCCTGCCATAATGCATCAATTTCAACTTGAATAAATTGTTTCTGCTCTACGTTTTTCACCCAGTTGCAGCGGCTCTGTATATAGCGCAGCTTGTCTTTTATTACATTCTTCTCTTCAAAGCTCAGTCCATCGCTGTTCCATTTGTCCTTCAGGTAGCGCACTTCCTTCAATATTTCTTCTGCATCTGGCACTTTGTTTTTTCTGGCTTGCGGGTGGTCGGCTTCATGGCTCTCCTTCCCTATCACGTTATCTATTATACTTGCCAGTATTTCTACCTGCTCTTCAGTATCCCATATATACTTCAGTACCCACAGGTCCGATGGCATGGCACTTTCCCTGCCCGAAATAAATGCACTGGCGGCTATCAGGTTCTGGAGTTTTACCGCACGCCTGTCCGATACTTTAATACCAGTGTTCCTCAGGTTATGTACTATATCCACATATAGCTTCCTTATTGGCTCCAGATTAACTTTGCGGCATTGCTGCTGCAGCTCCCTTATATCATCCGACAGCATTAGGGGCTTTTCATGTGCTGCATCATTCTCCAGTTGCCAACCAGCCAGCAATACTTCACCCAGCAGGTCGGGGTCCACATAGTCGCATTTTATCCTTATCAGGAAACGGTCCAGCAAAGCATTCAGCGCTTCATCCTCCGGCAGCACGTTGCTCGCACTTACAAACATGAGCGCAGGCAGTTTTTTGGTTTCCTTTCCCCTGCGGAAAATCTTTTCGTTCAGCGCCATCAGCAAGCTATTCAATATAGCACTATTGGCATTAAATATTTCGTCAAGGAATACCAGTGATGCCTCCGGCATCATACCGTCTGTATTGGTTACCAGTTCTCCATTCTTCAATCTGTTTATATCAAAAGGACCAAATATCTCATTCGGCTCGGTAAAGCGCGTCAAAAGGTATTCGAAGTTTTTCCCATCTTCTATACACGACGAAAATCTGCGTACTATAGCACTCTTTGCAGTACCCGGTGGCCCCAGCAAAAACAGGTTTTCCCTGGCCAGCAGGCATATACCCAACAGGTCCACAATTTCATCCTTACCAATAAAGGAGTGCTTGATATAACTCAAAATGGCACTAAGCCTATCTATGTTTCTACTCATTTTATCTTATAATTTTTCCCGGCCACAAAGCGGCTTCGTAGTTACCCATCGTTTCCTTTACCCAACTGCTCATTTGCGGCAATGCCGCCAGGTCAGATGCTTTCCTTTCAATAACTCTGTTGGCATACAGTTGCATAAGGCAACTGTTATTCTCCAGTTGTTCCCACTGCAACCCATCCACAAGTATTTCATACCCTACTGCAGAGTAATGCCATCGCTCCAGTTCTTTATTTACCAGCGACAATATTTCATCATCCGGATCAATAGACTTCAATTGCCAGGTAATCTGTGGCAAAAACCTGAGGCAGAGGTCAGCAGACAACAATGCCCCGGCATCTACCTTACCATCATAGCGTGGCCATATCAGTTGAATTTGTTTAAGATCAAGTTCCCGGTACAGTATAAGTTCTGCCACTACATAAAGAAGTTTAGCGCCAAACAGCGCCACCTCGTTATTAAATACTGGAACAGGATTGGGATAGGTAATCCTCTCTTTTTCAAACTCACGCTCCAAAAATTCCATTACAAGAAAATCCTCGCCCTCAGAAAAGGAGGTAATTTTTCTGTGCAGGATCAAATCTTCATCGTGCCGCAGCCCTATAATAGTTTCTAAAAAGAAATTGCCGGTCGTGGGTTTCACTATATCTGAATAATGTATCGAATATAAATAAAAAAAAGCAGGCCGGAAGTAAACTCCGGCCTGCTTTTTACAATAGATTATTGAGTTTTTACCTGATCAATGTAAGGCTACCTTGCAATGTCTTTTTCTTACCGTCATTTCTGGTATAGGAGCAAAAATAAACGTAAACACCTGTTGGCTGGTCTATTCCCAGGTATTTACCATCCCAGCCAAGGAACAGCTCATTGGTAGAATATACCTTTTCGCCCCAGCGGTTGTACACCTGCCAGCTCAGATTTTTAAGCGGTCCACCCTCCGGCCTGAAGAAATCGTTGGCATTATCACCGTTAGGTGAAAACACATTCGGAAATTCTATTTCAAACGCCTTGTCCATGAATATGGAAAGGGTATCATAAGCATCGCAACCATTGTTATCAGTGTAGTGCAATACATAAGTAATAGAATCTTTTACCACAGCTACCGGATTAGCGCACGAAACACAATTAAGGTTGGTAGCAGGCGACCATTGGTAGCCGTTTGCATTAGATGTTCCGCTTACAACAGGTTGCAATACTATCTGGTCATTTTCAAATGCTACCGTATCAGGTCCAAGCGAAACTGTAGGTTTATTATTTATAGTAACCTGAACAGAACTGCTAGCACTACAGTTATCTGCATCTGTAACGGTCACATCATAAAAACCAGAAGCTCCTGCCGAAATTGCCTGAGCCGCACTACCTATACTCCATGCATAGCTACTGAAGCCTGCATCTGCAGTTAGCAATACGCTATCTCCTGAGCAGGCACTCAGATTGCCGGATATCGCTACATTTAGTTGCGCAGGCTCAATTATAGTAGCTGATTCAACTGCTGTACATGCCGAACCTGCTTCGCTTATGGTTACAGTGTAAGTACCTGCCACCAGGTTACCTATAGCTGTTCCGCCACCACCATTGCTCCACACATAGCTTATTGTTCCTGTATTACCCGTCACTGAAACGGCCGCATCGCCATCCGCTGCACCAAAACAACTGATATCGTTTGATGATATAGATGAGGTGAAACTTGCAGGAGCCGGAGCTACCACTACATCCACGGTATCCCTGCATCCAGCTGCGTCAACCACTATCACTTGGTAGTTGCCTCCTGTCAGGTTACTGAAAGTATTACCGTTTTGAGCAGCTCCTCCATTTATCGAGTAGGTATATGGTGTTGTTCCTGCAGTTACTGTATTTATAATAATAGTGCCATCTGTGGCGCCACAGCTAGGTGCAGTGCTGGTACCACTTACCTGAAGACTGCAACATCCCGGGCCTGCCGGAACTACCGCAGTTTGTGTTACAGTACAACCTGAAGCAGCATCGCTTACTGTCACCGTATAGCTTCCTGCTGCCAGGCTTACAGCAGTCGAAGTAATTTGACCGTTATCCCATGCATAGCTAACAGTACCGGTAGTACCACTTGTGGTTACCGTAGCCGATCCATCATTATTGCCGCATGTAGTAGCTACCGTTGTAACCTGTGCGGTAAATGATGCCGGCGCATTTGGCACAGTAACTGATACGGTATCAGAACAGCCACCCGCGTCTATAGTTATAGTAGAATAAACACCTCCTGAAAGGTTGCTGAATACATTATTACCTTGAAGCGCTCCGTTATCCAGCTTGTATTGGTATGGTCCTGTTCCCGGTATAGTTATATTAACGGTAATGGTTCCGTCGCTGGCACCGCATGTTGGCGCGGTGGCGCTTGCGGAAGTTTGTAATGGGCAGCACAAACCACCCGGTGTTATTATCGCAGTGCCTGTGGCAACACAATTAGACGCATCCGTCACAGAAAAATTATAGCTGCCCGGTGCCAATGCTGCCCTGCTAAAAGCAGTATTACCATCGCCCCATAGCATAGTAAGTGCACCTGTACCACCACTTGCTGTTACTGTCACATCTCCATCATTCTTTCCAAAACACGTTTCTGCGTTAGTATCTATCAGGTTGATAACAGGTCCATTCAGGTTGCTTACATTAGCTGTACCTGTTGCAGTACAGCCCCCTGTGCCTGTTACAGTTACAGTATAGGTGCCTGCACCAAGACCTGTAGCAACGCTATTCGTTTGCCCATTGTCCCAAAGGTAGCTATATGGTGCGGTACCCGTTGTTACTTGCACATCCGCCTGCCCGTCAAGGCTGCCACAGGTAGCATCTGTAGATGTTACGCTTAGCACAAGCCCGGATGAAGGATTAATTACAGTACCTACAACAGCAGTACAGTTGGTTGCATCAGATATAGTTAGCTGATAACTACCTGAAGCCAGGTTAACAGCATTATCTGTCGATTGCCCATTGTTCCATAAGTAAGTATATGGAGCAACCCCTGTAGTAACAGTAGCTTGCGCCTGCCCGTTGCTGTTGCCACAGGTAGTGTGCGTAGGATTAATAGTTGCCGAAACAGCCTGAGAGGCCGGAACCGTAGCTGAGGTAGTTGTAGTACATCCACCTGCACCGGTGATAGTTACCTGGTATGCTCCTGCCGCCAAACCTGTAGCAGGGTCAGTTGTTTGGCCGTTGTTCCATAAGTAAGTGTATGGCCCAGTGCCGGAAGTCACAGTCACTTTTGCGCTGCCATCAGCATTTCCACAAGTTGTTCCGGTAGGTGCGGCAGTAGCCACAAGTCCTGCAGAACCCGGCACCGTTGTGCTTGCAGTAGTAGTACATCCTCCCGCTCCGGTTATAGTTACCTGATATGGACCCGCTGCTAAACCAGTAGCAGGGTCTGTTGTTTGCCCATTGCTCCATAGATAAGAATATGGCCCTGTACCTGCTGTTACCGTTATTTTTGCGCTACCATTGGCATTGCCGCAAGTAGTAGCAGTTGGTGCTATGGTTGCAGTTAATGCCGAAGAGCTTGTTACAGTGGTGCTGGCAGTAGTGGTACAGCCACCCGCGCCGGTTATAGTTACCTGATATGGACCCGCTGCCAAGGCAGTTGCCGGATCTGTTGTTTGCCCGTTGCTCCATAGGTAAGAATATGGTCCCGTACCTGCAGTTATGGTAATTTTTGCGCTACCGTCTGCATTGCCACAGCTCGCCGCTGTTGGGGCTATAGTTGCGGTTATTGGTGCAGAACTGGTGATAGTTGCGGTTGCAGTAGCTGTGCAGAGATTAGCATCTGTTACAGTTACAGGATATGATCCTGCAGCCAAACTGCTTACGCTGATATTTGTAACTCCATTACTCCATATATATGTATAAGGCCCTGTACCGCCACTTGGTGCTGCCGTAGCGGTGCCATCGGAATTGCCACAGGTAGCAGGCGTAGTTGTGGGAGTAGGCAGGACTAAGGCAGTTGGCTGTGTTATAGTTATTGTCGTGGTTCCGGTACATGAGTTAGCGTCTGTTACATTCAATGTATATGTACCAGCGGCCAGACCTGTAAAAGCCTGGCTACCTGCTACTGCATTGAATGTAGATATTGTATTTACACCATTTTGAAGCACATAGGAGTACGGTGATGTGCCGCCTGTTGTACTTACAGAAAAACTTCCATTTGACTGACCGTTACATTTTACAGAAGTATTAGCCGATGGGGTAATGGTAAAGGTCGGGCAGCTGGAGCAAACAGGTAATGTAGATAGGGTGGTTACGGAAACAATATTACCGTTAGCATCTCTAACTCTTATGGGCAAAGTGCCGGGAGCAGTACTTGGCGTAGTGGCAAATGAATTCCATACTGTCACATTCACACCAGGGCATATAAAGGGAATACAGCTACCACCAAAACATGCACTACAATCTTTAACAACGGAGGCTCTCTCCCATGTATAAGGACCCAAACCGGCTGAAGCAGTTACATTCCCATTTGTTTCTTTACATACCTTCAGTGCGGTACAAACCTGTATGGTTATAGTGGTTGAGTCTTTAACACCACAAGCATCTGTATAGTATATTTTGTGGGTTCCAGCACCTGCTACCGTAGGGTTAAACTGCCCTGTAGATGTATTTGTAATTCCAGTTCCGCTCCATGTACCACCCACAGTAGCAGCGGCAAGCGTCTTCACACCGTCAGTACTACAGTATGGCCCTACCACAGGAATGGCGGTGCTGGTTGAAATATTTATAGGTATATCCAGTTTAAAATTACAGCCACCTGAAGAAGAAATAACTGCACGGTAGGTAGTACTAACAGTTGGGCTTACTGTTAAAGTTTGGTTAGTACCGCCTGAAACAGGAGTTCCATTATTAGCACCTGAAGGATTTGTATACCATTGGTAGGTAGTACCTCCAAAAGCAGTTAGCGTTGCTGACCCTCCAGGACAAATGTTACGTGCAGGGGCTACAGTATCTTTAGGTTCAAAAATGTTTACGATGGTGCTTATCGTTCCAGGACATGCGCCTTGCGTAACTGTAACCGTATATGTCGTAGTATTTTGAGGGGAAACAGTAATACTGGATCCAACCTGGCCATCACTCCATTGATAAAAGCTGCCTCCACCGGCAGTAAGTGTCTGACTGGGAGGAGAATATACATAAACAGTTACAAAAAGAATTTGTACAGGCGTTTTACATGTTGTAAATGGCCCATTGATAGTGGGAGTTGGAGAAGCTCCGATTACAATACTGAAATCAGAATTCATGTTATTACCACATAGATCCAGAATATCCTGCCCATGGATGGTATAGGTACCTGTAGTAAGTGGAGGAGATACATTAACCGTAATTTTATTGGTAGCATTGTTTGCGCAGTTAGTGGTACCCAATGTAACAGTATGGCCGGGAATAGTAAGATCTACTGTTTGCAGTGTGGAGCAATCGATATATTCTGAAAATCTTAGCTCAAAAGACGATGCACTAGGGCATGCATTAGCTACAGCATTGGCAATAACTGGTGGAGTAACGTCCGTGATAGTAACAGATGAGGCTTCATTCTTAAATGTAATATCAAACCCATCATTAGCACCACCAAAAAAGTTTATGCAAACAGCATATTTATGTGTGGACAATACATTTGGCCTACCATTGTACGCATTGCAGGTTGCGTCTTTGCTGGTCGAAGAACAGTCGCAACCTGATCCTCCATTACATAAAGTGCTGCTCGTACCAGTAGGTCCATTATCGCCGGAATAATTGCAGGTTACTTCCTGCCTTTGATTATTTCCACATCCACTGGTTACATCCCATAATACAAAGTCATAGTCAGTAGTTCCGTTTGGGCTTATACCAAAATCCAAGGGACCATCTGCCTGTGGTTGAAATGAATACCACACTGAACCTCCTGTTCCTGTACCTGAATAGCAACTGCCGGCATCGTCGCTCACAGCACCGACATCCGTATACTTACCTCCCAAAACAACTGCTGTCAGGTTATTACAAATAGGTAATGCCCCTGCACAATCACTTTCTGCGGCATTTGCCCTGCCCCCACCTCTGCTGCTTCTGTTATCAGGTCTTACCACACCTGAAAATCCTTTGCTTGAACGGGTAACCTTAGCTGCCGGGATATATTCTATAGTTATATCCTTGCCATAAGCATTCCAAATTTTATCCTGACTGCCAAAAACACCAATAACTTCTCCTGAGTTATCTTTACCATTATACATTATGATCCTGGCACCATCAGGAATATCAAATTCTTCAAAATATATTTCAAGATCCGTAGCTCCACCATGAAAGGTAGAAATTGAATATTCATTCAGCATTGTTCCATCCTTACCTCCATTATCGTAAAAACGCCCTTCGATCAAATTAAAGTCCCGGGCTTTACCAAGTATAACTTCTTTGCCTGAAGGATTAGAAAAGGAAACTGCAATAGTACCAAAAACAAAGGCGATTAAAAGAAAGCCTTTAAGTAGAGATTTAAGCATCTATGGGTATAATGAATGGTGTAAAATTAAAGGATGAAAATATACAAATTAATGATGCAGAATAACGGCAATCCGTTGTTTAGTAACTTAAACATCCTTCACATGAAAAACAATTAAAAAAGGTGCCGATTTAACTAAAAACAGTTCCAATACACTGCGAAGCTGTACAGGGAAAAGCACTAATCTTTTTGTATTTATCCCAACCAAACAATTTGGTACACTTATTGAAATATGAAAAAAAGATTGAAAGAGTACTTGACAAATCTTTCCGATGGGTGTAAATTATGTGTAAGTCTAAGTTAAAGTCTAAACAAGTCGAACATGAGGGAACAGTCTACTAACAGTATGAGAATGCTTTTGCTTCTCGTAGGTATAGGTGCGTGCAGTATAGCCAATGCACAATTGCTGATAAACGAATATTCCTGCGCCAATAAAGATGGCCTTATAACGCGTACAGAATCCATCCTGGATCGCGGAACTGTAAAGCAAGATGCCGGTCATGATGACTGGATAGAGCTATACAATGCAGGCAATGCAACAGTGTCTCTTCAAGGCTACTTCCTGTCTGATAAAACAAACAAGCTGAACAAATATCAGATACCGGCAAACTTGTCTATTCCGGCACAGGGTAAAATGATATTTGTTGCCAGCGACAGAAACGGCTATTTCAACGGCTACCATCACACAAATTTCAAGTTGACCCAGTCTAATGGCAAGGATAAAATTATCCTTAGCTACAAAAATGAAATTAAAGACTCTGTAAGCATAGCGCCTACATTCAAAAACCACTCACGTGGAAGAATGCAGGATGGCTCAGCGCAATGGGGCATTTTTGAAAATCCAACCCCAAGCACTTCTAATATAAATGGCAAGTCACGCTATCTAAACATACCAGCGTTCAGTAGTGCTGCAGGTTTTTTGGCAGGTGCCACTTCTATCAGCATCTCTTCATCGGAGCCAAACTCAGTTTTGATGTATACAACCGATGGTAGCGACCCAAGGACAAGCGCCACTGCTAAAACTTACTCATCTGCACTTGCTATAACAAAAACTACCGTTATCCGTGCAGCAGCTAAACCAATTTCCGGCAACTACACGCTTTGCAGCAATGTTGTAACCAGTACATACTTTATTAATACAACTCACGAAATTCCGGTTATCAGCCTATGTTCTGACCAGTTTGGCGATTTCATGCAGTCATTTCAGAAACCAACAACTGAACTGGCCGCATCTATAGAGTATTTCGATAAAAACAAAGTACGCAAGTTCAATATGGATGGAGGCGTAAAAGCACACGGCAACGATAGCTGGTACTACGACCAGAAAGGTATGCGCTTTTACGCACGTGATGAATACGGCACAGGCAACACCATTAACGAAAAACTATTTACATCCTCTGACAGGGATAAATTTGACTGTGTGATATTGCGCGCGGCCGGCTCCGATAACTATCCGGGATTTTCGGGTAGCATGACCAGCACACACATACGCGACGCATTTGCACAAACACTGGCAGAGAAAAACAACCTGAACCTGGATGTAAGGCGGTATGAGCCATGTGCAGTATACCTGAATGGCCAATATTGGGGATTATATGAAATGCGTGAGCGCGTAGACGAAGATTTTGCAGCGCACTACTACGACCAGAAAAAAGGCGATATGAGCATGCTATCTTACTACGGTGGTTTGAGCATTGAGTCAGGTAATTCGGCCAGTGGTGCAGATCTGGAATGGTCTAAATTATATACCTATGTTACAACAAAAGACATGGCCAATACAGCTAATTACAGCTATGCAACCAGCCAACTGGATGTAATGAGCATGATAGATTACTTCTGCCTGAATACCTTTTTGGTAAACAGCGACTGGTTGAACTGGAACACTGCATGGTGGAAAGGTAACACAGGTAACGGTGTAAAATGGAGGTACAAACTATGGGACCAGGACAACATCTTCAACCTTGGCCAAAACTTTACAGATGTTCCAAACATGGATGCAGCTACTGCAAACGCATGTGATATACAAGGACTTAGCAGCTTTCAAAACGCAGGTGCCGCTATGGGTCATGTGGACATGTTCAACGCACTGCAAAACAACCCTGAGTTCAAACGCCTATACCTGAACCGATATGCAGACCTTATGAATACTGCCTTCAGCAAAGAGAGTATGATACAGCACCTGGATGCTATGGTAGCTGCTATTCAGCCGGAAATGCAAAGTCATTGTGCACGTTGGGAAGCAAGCAATTCTAATAGCTACACCACATGGTTGGCTAATGTGCAACTACTGCGCGACCAAATAAATATTCGTGCTGACAAAGTTCTGGCTAGCATGGATACATGCTACTCTGTACGTCCGGTAAAAGGTATCTTATTAAATGTGGAGCCAGCCGGTGCTGGATCTGTAATGGTGAATACCATAACCCCGGGAGCATTTCCTGCTAACCTAACCTACCTGAGCGGTATTATGGTGGATATGACAGCTTCTGCTACAAATGATTTTAAATTCAGCCATTGGGAAATAAAACACAGCAACCTATCAGGACAGTCAGGCGCTAATTTGCATATTGCATTTTCTGCTGCTGACACATTGACTGCTGTATTTGTGCCTGCTAAAAAAGTATCTGATGCTGTTGCAAATGGCACTGAGCCACATAGTGTACATCCTGTTGCGCTGGATTTAGATTTAGATACTAATCCGGTAGCGATAGGAAAAGAAGATGAAGGAAGTGGACCATCTCACCCTGTAAAATTAGCTGCTGATAAATCTGCATTACCAAATGTATTCAGCCCTAATGGCGATGGATCTAATGATATTCTTTTGGTTTTAGGCGCCGATCTTAGTAATTTTTCTATGACCGTATTTAATCGTGATGGTAGTGTTATATTTTATGGTACCAATCAGCAAGAAGGCTGGGATGGTACATTTGGCGGAACTTCATGTGCTAATGGCTCTTATACTGTAGAGGTTAGCGGTATATCTATGTCTACTGGTGCTTCTATTCATCTATCTTCTTCTGTTTCTCTTATAAGATAGTATACGCACCTCATTTATATTTGTTTCACTTTATTCAGACTTTTCTACTTTATTTTCTCCTGTTAATTTTCTTTCGACTTCTTGCGAACAGCCAACTAAACTTTTTAGGGTGGCTGTTTTCATTTTTGCCAACTCCTCTGTACTCAATTCAGCAGCAGCTCTTCCGGGGGCAGGTATTTGGTTGAAGCTTGTTGGTATTGGTAAAAAATTGGTCATAACTTTCGCTTTATATACTACTATACGCCACCCGCAAAAAAAGGTTACACCCTGCTGAAAAAAAGTTTAACTGCACTTCAAAATGATTGATTATCAATCGTTTATTTTCTAAGCTAAATGCAAAAAAGGCCGCGTTACCAATCCCGGCCTTAATGAACACCATTACAGAACATACTTATTTTACTTTGCCGCTATCATAATTTTGCATTGTAATGCCGAAAGGAATCAAAGTTGTTGCACCTGCCAATCTCAATCCTCTTAAAAAGCGTTTCCTTTCCATATCGCATCAATTTTTACCAGTTGTTTATTGTTCCCAAAGATGACTGCACGAAAAACGACGTTCTTGAAATTGAGGGGAAAGTCACCATTATTGAGATAAATAAAAAATGCAAAAAAAGACTAATATGGATTAATCCATTTTGTGCCGCTCTTATTCTGCCGTAAAGCATTACATCTAAATCGAATGGGATACAAGAAGACTAACTCGTTCCATACCATGGATTCCATAATTAAACCTTAATATAGAACAAGCAGTAAAATAAGCTATATTCAAACCACTAATTGAATGATTGTCAATGAAATTCTAACCATAATATCCATCAGAAAATAATTAGCTTTGTATAAACAGGTAAACTAACGCTCTTACTATTTTGAAAAGCACTACCAACAAAAGTATATTACTAGCCCAGGTTCAGGTGGCAATAGCCATGCTTGATCTGGATTTTAATTACCTGGAGGTTTCAGAACGATGGTTAAGTGATTTCGGATTACAGGGAAAAGACATTATCGGATTAAACCATTTGAGTACCTTTCCCGATAGAGCCGATGCTTGGCAAAAGATCTTCAGCAGTTGTCTGCAAGGCAATACCATAAAGAAGGATGAAGAGCTATTACTAAAAGCTGACGGTAAATTTGCCTGGTTTCGCTGGGATGTTCGCCCCTGGCAGGATGAAGACGGGTATATTGGTGGCTTGGTTTTCTGTTCTGAAGATATCACCGAACAGAAAAAAACTGAAGACGAATTAAAAAAAACACTGGAAATGCTCGAAGCTACCAACCAGGTAGCACGTATAGGAGTGTGGGAAGTTGATCTGATTACAAGAACTGCATACTGGTCTTCAGTAACCAAAGAGATACATGAAGTAGAACAGGACTATCGGATACCTGATATAGATGGGGCAATTTCATTTTATAAAGAAGGCGATAGCCGGAAAACTATAACCCATCTGGTAACAGAAGCAATAGAAAACGGCACCTCATTTGATCATGAGCTGCAATTAATTACAGCAAAGGGAAATGAGCGCTGGGTGCATGTGAAAGGTGGCGCTACAGTTAAGAATGGTAAAGCCATAAGGTTATTTGGTACTTTTCAGGATATCCACGAAAAAAAGACCCAAAGTATACAGCTGGAAGAGAGCGAAAAGAAATACCGCTCTATTGTTGCTAATTCCATCCATGCTTTTATTATCTCCACTATAGACGGAAAAATGCTGGATGCAAATACATCTGCCCTGCAAATGTTCGGATATAGTTCCGGGGAATTTATCAATATTTCCAGAGAGCAGATTATTGAGCAAACTGATCACTTCAAAGAACTGGTAGAAACAAGAAACAGAACAGGAAAAACAAAAGGTGAAGCTACCTGTATCAGAAAAGATGGTACCACTTTCCCGTGCGAATTTTCTTCTGTGTTGTTTATGGATAATGATGGACAACAACGGAGCAGCACGATAATCATAGATTTGAGTGAGCGAAAAAAGCTAGAGGAAGAAAGCATACAACTACTGAATAATACAGAAGAATGCTTTGTGCTGGTATCCAAGGATTTAAAGATAGTTACCTTTAATAAGCAGTTTAGCCTGCACTATCAGAAACTTTTGAAAAAGCAGGTTAAAAGAGGCGATTCCATTCTGGACTATGTACAACCTGAAAGGGTTGAAATAGTAAAAGCGCTGTACCTAAGAATATTGCAGGGAGAAGAAATAATTACAGAGATAACAATACCCGGCGAGCATCCTTATATTTATTCAAACCATTATAAACCTGCCTATGATGACAATGGCTCTATTTATGGAGCATTTGTAACATCAAAGGATATAACCGAGGAAAAGAAAACAAAAGAGCAGATAGAAGAAAATGAAAGACGGTTCAGGTCATTAGTAGAAAATAGTGGCGATGCAATTGCGATATTAACGCCTGAAGCCAAAGTAGTTTATATTTCGCCTTCGGTAGAGACAATACTGGGATACACCGAAGAGGATATGTATACTACTGACTTGATATCGCTTATTCACCCGGAAGACGTAGTGGCAAAAGCAGAAAAGCTGCAAAAAGTAATGGCCAGTCCGGGAGTGCCTGTAAAAGAAGTTATAGGCCGCATGAAACACAAAGATGGTTCATGGAGATGGATAGAAGCAACCATGACAAACATGCTGCATGAGCCAAATATAAATGGGATAATAGACAACTTTAAAGATATAACCCATAAAAAGGAACTGGAGCAAGACCGCGAATTTGAAAAGCGGAATAAGGNNAAGCACATTAGATCTGATATGGAGTGTAGACCCCGAATTCCGATTGATAGCTGCTAACCATGCCTTTATCGCCAATCTGCAAACTATGGCGGGCTGTAGCCTGAAACCGGGCGATAACCTATTGGAAATTGAAGGCATCTCAGAAGATTTCATTATATACTGGAGGGAATTGTACAACAAGGCTCTGACAGGTGTATCTTTTTCTACAGAATTTTACACTCCCGAAATAGGCAATATACCGCCTAACTGGTCAGAGGTAACACTGAACCCAATATGGAATGGAGAGAAGATAGTTGGCATTGCGTGTTTCGGAAAAATAATAACCGAAAGTAAGCGGATAGAAACGCTGCACATACTGGAAAAGGAGGTACTAGAATCTCATACTACCAGAAAAACATCGCTGCACGATACAATTATATACCTGATAAAGGGCATAGAAAAAATACATCCTGAGATGAAATGCTCTGTGCTGAAACTCACAGAAGGTAAATTGTATAATTCCGCTGCGCCCTCCCTGCCACTGGAATATATTGCTTCGATAGACGGATTTGAGGTAAGAGTAGGAGTGGGCTCCTGCGGAACGGCCGCAGCTACCAAAGAAAAAGTTATAGTAGCTGATATAGCTTCAGATCCTTTATGGAAAGACCATAAGGACCTGGCGCTTAAACATAATTTGCGGGCATGCTGGTCTTTCCCCATCATAGATGCCAATAATACTGTGCTGGGTACTTTCGGTATATACTACGGCAAAATACACGCGCCAAGAAAAGATGAAGAGGAAACATTGGAGCGGGCCAGAGCAATACTTACGACAATTATAGAAAACCAAATGGCCCAGGAAGCCATTATGTTGAGCGAGCAACTGTTGAAGGAGAGCGAAACAGCATTGAAAATATTAAATGCAGAACTGGAGCAAAGAGTAGCTAACAGGACATCGGAACTGGTAAATGCCAACAGGCAATTGGAATCTTTTTCGTATTCGGTATCACACGATCTGCGTTCTCCGCTTCGCTCTATTCATGGATTTTCTCAATTGCTTACCAGGCGGCTTAGCGATTCGCTGAGCATAGAAAACATGGAGCTGTTATCGCTGATACAGTCGAATACCATGCGTATGGAAAACCTCATTGAAGACATTCTGGAGTTTTCGCGCATATCCAAACTGAATACCAATAAGCGCGTAATTGACACCAACGAGCTAATAGATAATGTATGGCAAAACCTGACAGTTCGCGATGGAGTTAATGTGGCACTTACCATTAATAAACTACCTCACATAACTGCGGACCGGGCGATGCTGACACAGGTTTTTGTAAACCTGCTCTCTAATGCTGTAAAGTATTCAGCCAAGAAGGATAAGGCCGAGATTGAAGTAGGCGCCCGTATTTCTGATGAAAGCATCACGATTTACATTAAGGATAATGGTGCAGGCTTCGATATGAAGCATTACGACAAATTATTTTCTGCCTTCCAAAGGCTCCACTCCCCTATCGATTTCGAAGGTACTGGTGTAGGGTTGGCCATAGTAAAGAGTATTATAGAAAAGCATGACGGAAAAATTTGGGCAGAAGGCAAGGAAAATGAAGGTGCCACTTTCTTTTTCGAGCTGCCGGAAGCATCAGAATGATTTCAAGCCAGAGTAACTACAGCTCATAGCCTGCAACATGCAGGAATCAATTTGGATTATCCTATTGACCAATTCCTACACCCCACACATTAGAACATACTTTCTGATTCTGGAATAAAAAAATGATTACTACAAAATTGGTATTCAAAAAATTAAGGTTAATTTTAGCACATCATCATTCAGTATCAAATAAAAGCCTCCATCTAAAATGAAATAAATTGGTTAATGGTATATTAAAAGCAGCTAACAGATATGCGCTTATCTTTTGAAAAAAGATTAATAGTTGTCTTCATTCTGATAGTTGTTGCCATCAGCATAACAGGTGTTATTATTTACAGAAATAATAATACATACAGGGAGGATAATAATTTAGTTGAACATACACATGTGGTATTGTATCAGGCAGAGGAGGTAATTTCCCTTGCTAAAGATATTGATGCAAGTGGCAGGGGTTTTATACTGACCCGGGACAGTTCCTTTTTGGTACCATACCTGATAGCCAAAGAAAATATTTACCGCAATATCGACAGCCTGAAAGTACTGACGCATGATAATGCACAGCAACAGGAACGTCTTGACACCCTCACTCAGCTTGCCAAACGCAGGATCGATATCGCTGATTTTGCCTTAGGTATGAAGGAAAATACAGAAGCAAATAAACCACAAAGGATAGAGTTACTCCATAAAGGAAAGGCAATAATGGATGAAATACGCCTAATTATTGATCAAATCCAAAAAAGTGAAAATATACTACTAACGGAAAGACAAGAGCGCAATAGCAGAAGCATTAGCAGGCTTAACATTACTTTTTACACACTCATATCTGCCATTTTGGTATTATTTGTCGCTACATTTTTCATTCTCCGCTTCAATCTTCAACTGCGCAGCGATCAGCAAAAAGCACTCTCTTTATTCAACCGGCAACTAGAAGAAAAAGTAAGGCTGAGAACCGAAGAGTTATCCAACAGCGAAAAGCTATTCCGCGCACTGATAGAGAATAGCGGCGATGCCATAGCCATGCTGGATAAAGATGGGGTAGTAAAATACCAGAGCCCTTCTACCGAGCGTATATATGGTTTTCCTGCAGCAGAAATGGAGGGCAAAAAAAGCGCCGACACCATACATCCTGATGATTTACCAGGAGTGGGAGTTGTAATAGAAAAGGCTATCCAATTCCCCGGCAAAGCCCAGTTTAACATGCACCGCATCAAGCACAAAGATGGCAGGTGGTTGTGGAGCGAAGGAAGCATTACAAATATGCTGGATAACCCAAGTGTTAATGCTTTTGTTGTGAACTTCAGGGATATATCTGAGCGCAAGGCTGCCGAAGACAGGCTTCATGAAAGTGAGTTGCGCTTCCGATCTATAATTGAACAGTATCCCAATCCGGTAATTACCTACGATAAAGAAGGAAATGTAACAAGCGCTAACATAGCATGGGAAGTAATGTGGCAGGACAAACTGGACCTGAATACAAATTATAATATCCGCAAAGACCCTCAGATGATTGCTTCAGGGCTTTCTGTGTATGTCGAAAAAGCCTATGCCGGAGAGCCTGCCGTATCAGAAGTGTATCAGTATGATCCTGCACTAATAGGAAAACAAGGGCGTAAAAGATGGATCCAAATGATTGTGTATCCCCTTTTAGATATCAAACAGCAGGTGCAGGAAGTAATAGTTATACTACAGGACCTGACTGCCAGAAGGGAAGCTGAAGAAAAAATTGAGCAAAGCGAAAGACGGTTCAGGACATTGATACAAAACAGTGTAGAGGGATTGAGTATACTTGGCGAAGATGGAAGCGTACTGGAAGTGAGCCCCACAGGACGAAAAATACTGGGCTACAAAAAAGATGAGCTGATAAGCACCGGTGAAAGGCCGGACCTGATACACCCAGAAGACCTTATAAAATTCCAGAGGGCATTCCGTTATGTACTTACCCATAAAGAACACCTTGAAAATATAGAATACCGGTTTAAAACAGCTGATGGCAATTACAAGTGGATCGAGTCTAGCTTTAATAATCAACTGCACGAGCCTGCGGTGCGTGGAGTGGTGGTAAACTATCGGGATATAACGCAACGCAAAGCAACAGAAGAACTGATAAGGGTAAATGAAGAGAAACGCAGGTTGATTATGAATGCTGCGATGGACGGCATTATATGTATTGACACAGAGGGGATGATCACGTTCTGGAACCCACAGGCAGAAAAAATATTCGGATGGAATGAGGCTGAAGTAATGGGCAAGAAATTATCCCAGATAATTATTCCTGAGCATTTCCGCTTTATGCACGATAAGGGTATTAAAAATTACCTGAAAACCGGCAAGGGACCGGCGCTGAATGTGCTGCTGGAACTATCTGCTATAAACAGGCAGAACAAAGAGTTTCCGATAGAGCTCACAGTGCTGCCGATCAAACAGGGTGATGAGGAATTTTTCTGTGCATTTGTCAGGGATATAACACAGCGCAAAGAATCAGAAACACTTCTCAAAAAATTCAATCAGCAATTATTATCAGCACAGCAAATTGCCGGTCTGGGATATTTCGAGCGGAGTCTGGTTACAGGAGAACAATACCTGTCAGATGAGATGTACCATATATGTGGTTTAAACCGGTCAGAACAAAACATTACCATTGACGACTTTATGCAATTTGTGCATCCGCTTGATGCTCCTGAGATAGCAGAAAACTACAAGTATTCCATGACCAACCATGTTCCTGTAACCATGGAGTTCCGTATGATAGATACCATAACCAAGCGTACCAAATATATACTTGGCAAGGTAGATTTCATATTCGATGATAAAGGTACGGCCCTAAGATTGGAAGGAACCCTGCAGGATATAACACGCATAAAACTGGCTGCTGAAGAACTAAAAAAACTAAATGAGCAGTTAAATTTGCGCGCGGAGGAGTTGGCTACATCCAACAAAGAGCTGGAACAGTTTGCCTACGTGGCCTCCCATGACCTTCAGGAGCCACTGCGCATGGTTACCAGTTTCCTTACCCAAATAGAGAAAAAGTATAAAGATGTACTGGATGAGAAAGGCCGTAAGTATATTTTCCTGGCTGTGGATGGAGCCATAAGGATGCGTAAAATAATCCTGGATCTGCTGGAATATTCCCGCGCGGGCCGAATGGAATATGAGCTTGAAGAAGTAAACATGGATGAACTGCTGGAGCAGGTAGTATCTATGAACCGTACTATGATAGGTGAAAAGCACGCCCTGGTAAAATGGGAAAATATGCCTGCTATAAAAGCAGGCAGGACGCCTATGCAGTTATTATTCCAAAATCTGATAAGCAATTCATTGAAGTACCAGAAGCCCGGCATTACTCCCGTGATAAAAATAACTGCATCTGAAACGCCTACGCACTGGCAGTTTCATGTGGCAGACAATGGTATAGGTATTTCACCCATGTTCTATGATAAAATATTCCTGCTTTTCCAGCGCCTGCATAATAAAGATGAATATAGTGGAACGGGTATCGGCCTTACAGTATGTAAAAGAATAGTTGAAAAACACAAAGGGGAAATATGGTTGGAATCGATTGAAAACGAAGGCACCACCTTTCATTTTTCCATTGCTAAAAGACAGACCACATGATTTATCCGGACTTACCAATAAATGAGCGGGAAAGGATAAGGGCCCTGCAGGAATATGATATTCTGGACACTATACCGGAACAGGATTTCGATGACCTTACCCGGCTTGCTTCTTCTATCTGCGGAACACCAATTTCCCTTATCAGCCTGATAGATACCCGCCGGCAATGGTTTAAGTCCAAACACGGATTGAAGGATGCAGAAACTTCGCGCGACCTTGCATTTTGTGCGCATGCCATCAACAAGCCAAATGAAATGATGATAGTACCCGATGCCCGCGCAGATAATCGTTTTGCCGACAATCCATTGGTTACAGGTGCACCCAATGTTGTTTTCTATGCAGGTGTACCTCTGGTAAATCCCGATGGTTTTTCCCTGGGTACGCTGTGCATCATAGACAACACTCCGCGCAATCTTACCCCTGAGCAAAAACTTGCATTGACTGTATTAGGCAACCAGGTTGTGAAGCTGTTTGAGCTAAAGAAAAAGAATATACTGCTGGATATACAGAAAAATGAGATAGAGGCGATAAACAAAGAATTGAAACTGTTTGCCCATGTGGCTTCGCATGACCTGCAGGAACCGCTGCGCATGGTAACTAAGTTTTTGGGGCAGATAGAGAAAAATTATAAGGATAAACTGGATGAAAATGGCAGGACGTATATACACTACGCCAAAGACGGTGCTCAACGCATGCGTACCATCATCAGTGACCTGCTGGATTATTCGGCAGCAGGTAATAAGCCATTTGAATTTGAACCAATAGACATGAATGAGCTGGCGCAAAAAACAGAACAGTTATTGCATGCAGCCATAGAGGAAAAAGGAGCAGTTTTGAGATGGGAAAAACTACCTGAAATTATAGGAGCACGAACCCCGCTTCAGCAGGTGTTGCTGAATCTGGTGAGCAACGCTATTAAATATCAGCCACCTGGTAACAAACCGGTCGTTACAATATCTTCATCCATAACAGAAGATAGCTGGCAGTTTTGTATCGCCGATAATGGTATAGGCATTGATCAAAAAAACTTTGAGAAAATCTTTGTACTTTTTCAAAGATTAGTAAACAAGGACGAATACCCGGGAACAGGTATTGGTCTGTCTACTACAAAAAAAATAATAGAAAAACATAATGGCAATATTTGGGTAGAATCTACTCCATCAATTGGCACAAAAATTTACTTCACTATTTCTAAGCATCCCTCCAAAAATTCTCTAAACACAAAAAACTAATACTGCCTATCATGAAAACTATACACATACTACTAGTAGAAGATAACGAAGGAGATATATTACTAACCACCGAGGCATTGGGAGAAGGCAAAATTGTCAATTCCATAGACGTGGTAAAAGATGGTTGGGAGGCCCTGCAATACCTTGATAAAGTAGCTCCATATAACAATTCGCCCTATCCTGACTTAATTTTACTGGATGTAAACCTACCCAAGCTGAATGGCCATGAAGTGCTTAACAAGATAAAAACAAGCGAGGTCTATGGGCATATTCCGGTTATCATGCTTACCACCTCATCGTCCGAAAAGGACATATTCCTTTCTTATAAAAATCATGCCAACTGTTATATCACCAAACCGGTAGAGGTAAATGATTTTATAAAGGTCGTTTCCTCAATAGAAGACTTTTGGATATCTGTAGTTCAATTACCTAAAAAAGTTTAAGCATGACCTTTTCAACAAAAGAACTGAGCATACTGGTGGTGGAAGATAACACCGGAGATTTTGTTTTGGTAAAGGATTACCTGAGCGAAGAAATTGAGTATCCTGCCATTCAACACGCCAAGTCATTCAGCCAGGCAAAGGAGATATTGATGAGCGGGTCAAAGTTTGACTCCATATTACTGGACCTGTCCCTACCCGATGCCAGTGGAGAGCAGCTGGTAACAGATGTGATGCGCATGGCAGGAAACACCCCTGTAATAGTGCTTACCGGATATTCAGGTAAGGACTTTGGCATTAAGACGTTGTCGCTGGGCATATCTGATTACCTCTTCAAGGATGAGTTGGAAGCTTCGCAACTATACAAGAGTATCTCGTATAGCATGGAACGTAAGCGTATAGCCCTGCAACTAAAGGAATCAGAAGAAAAATACCGTAACCTGTTTCAGCTATGTCCTTTGCCTATGTGGGTATATGATGTAGAAACGCTGAAGTTCCTGAATGTAAATACAGCAGCTATAAAACACTATGGTTTTGAAAGGGATGAGTTCCTGAATATGACTATAGCTGATGTGCGCCCGGCAGAGGATATACCGATTATGAATATGGCGTTGGATGCATTGAAGCTGACCGGTACTAATCCGAGCCTTCATTTCAGGCACAAGAAGAAAAATGGCGACATAATCTTTGTAGAAGTACAAAGCAATGAGATAACCTTCGACGAAAAAAAGGCCAGGTTGATATTGGCAACAGATATAACTGCCCGTCTGGATGCCGAGCAGAAACTGCGCAAAAGCGAGGCGGCCCTTCGCCAGTTAAATTCGGAACTGGAAGAAAGAGTAGCTATGCGCACCCTGGAACTGGTAGATGTAAACCATCAGCTGGAAGCATTTTCTTATTCAGTATCCCACGACCTTCGTTCGCCACTGCGGTCTATACATGGTTTTACCCAAATATTGGAAAAGCGCATAAAAGATACACTGGACCAAAGCAACAAAGAGTTGCTGGATATGATACAGAGCAATACCATAAAAATGGAGAAGCTGATAGAAAACCTTCTACAGTTCTCTAAAGTAGGTAAACAACATGCCGAAAAGCAGCTGGTAGATGTAAGAGGGCTTATAGAAAATGTATGGGAGCAGCTAACTACTACAGACTATAGCTATGCTAAAGCATCGCTCAGTATAAATGAACTACCTGTATGTCTGGCCGATAAGCCGATGCTAAACCAGGTATTCATTAACCTGCTATCCAATGCCCTCAAGTACTCGTCGAAAAGGGATAATGCTGAAATAGAGATAGGCGCTACCGAAAATGAGAACGAAACAACCTACTACGTAAAAGATAATGGAGCAGGGTTTGACATGAAGTACTACGACAATTTGTTTGCCGTATTTCAGCGGCTGCACTCACCATCGGAGTACGAAGGTACAGGGGTGGGCCTAGCGCTGGTAAAACGCGTAATAGATAAGCATGGAGGGCATATATGGGCAGAAGGTATTCCGGGTGAAGGTGCTACATTCTATTTTGCACTGCCGAAGGATGAGAAGGTACTGAATGAAGTGAGCGGATAGGGTAGCTCTCCCTTAGTAAACAATAACATTGAATATATAATTGATTGGCCACAAATACATCCAACAAGTATTGTGTGTAACCAAAATCTTGTCGTAGAACACTAATGTCGTAGAACACTAATAACGCTCAAACCAACCACAAACAAAAAAGCCGACCCATTTCTGAGTCGGCTCACCAAAATATCTTTTGATTGGATTATCTAGCTGATCTTGATTCAAGAATCACATAACCACCATTGAATCCAGGTACTGCACCTTTTACAAGGATAAGGTTCTTGTCGGCCAAAACTTTGATAACCTTAAGGTTTTGAGTTTTAACGCGATCGCCACCCATTCTACCCGCCATGCGGATACCTTTGATAACGTGAGATGGATCTGATGATGCACCCAATGAACCAGGAGCCCTTTGACGGTCATGTTGACCGTGGCTACCCATACCAACCCCACTGAATCCGTGACGTTTTACAACACCCTGGAAACCTTTACCTTTTGATATACCAACTATGTTGATAGACTCACCTGCTGCGAAAATATCCGCTTCTACAGTTTCGCCTAAGTTCTTAGCGATATCGAAATCACGGAACTCAACTACTTTTCTTTTAGGTGTAGTGTCAGCTTTTTTGAAGTGACCAACCAAAGCGTTTGTAGTGTTTTTCTCTTTCTTTTCGTCGTAAGACAATTGAACAGAAGAATAACCGTCAACTTCGTTGTTTTTGACTTGTGTAACTACGCAAGGACCAGCTTCTATAACCGTAACAGCAAGTAACTTACCGTTATCGAATATGCTTGTCATCCCTACTTTTTTTCCAATAAGACCTTTCATTGTTATACTGTGTTTAGAGGAATATGGCTTCCACCACATTCATAAATTATTAAATACTTTTTAGCTTTTGCAGTTCCCGGGTTAAAAGAATAGCTAAGAACTACGCTTTGATTTCCACTTCAACACCACTTGGAAGCTCCAGTTTCATCAACGCATCTACAGTTTTGCTGGTAGTTGAGTAGATGTCCAATACACGTTTGTACGTGCAAAGTTGGAATTGCTCTTTCGAGTTAGAGTTTACGTGTGGACAACGGTTAACTGTGAAGATTTTTTTGTGTGTTGGCAAAGGCACCGGACCGCTTACTACAGCGCCTGTAACTTTTACTGTTTTTACAATTTTCTCTGCACTCTTGTCAACCAAATTGTGGTCGTAACTTTTAAGCTTAATTCTGATACGTTGGCTCATTTTAAAGAACGTTGTTTGTTATGAGTAATTATTTAAAAAAATCTTGTATTAACTGATTATTCGTCGTCACCAATTTTCTTGCCTGCATTCTTGGCGCTGATTGTTTTAGCAATCGCATCAGGAGCCGGTTGGAAACTGTGGAAATCCATCGATGAAGTTGCACGGCCTGAAGTAAGTGTACGCAATTGTGTTACGTATCCGAACATCTCGCTCAAAGGCACTTTAGCTTTGATAACCTGTGCTTTCAATTTAGCCTCCATTCCTTCTACTATACCACGACGACGGTTAAGGTCACCTACCACATCACCCGTGTTCTCTTCCGGTGTTACCACCTCAAGACGCATGATTGGCTCAAGAATAACCGGAGCAGCCAACTTAGCAGCAGTACGGAAAGCAAGCTTAGCGCACAACTCGAAAGACAATGCATCAGAGTCAACCTGGTGGAATGAACCGTCGAACAAACGAACTTTTAAACCATCTACTTCGTATCCTGCCAATACACCTGTTTTCATTGCTTCTTTGAAACCTTTCTCTACAGAAGGGATGAACTCACGTGGAATTGATCCTCCGAAGATATCGTTTACAAACTGGAAGCCTTCTTTATTTTCGTCGCTTGGTCCTATTTCTATGCTGATATCGGCAAATTTACCCCTACCACCCGATTGTTTTTTGTAAACTTCACGGTGAGTAAGTGTTTTTGTCAAACGCTCACGGTAGTTAACCTGAGGATTACCCTGATTACATTCTACTTTGAACTCCCTCCTAAGACGGTCAACGATGATCTCTAAGTGCAACTCACCCATACCTGCGATAACTGTCTGACCTGTCTGGTCATCGAAGCTAACTTTGAACGTTGGATCTTCCTCAGCCAATTTAGCCAAAGACATACCCAATTTGTCCATATCCTTTTGTGTCTTAGGCTCGATAGCCAAAGAGATAACCGGATCAGGGAAGTTCATACTTTCCAATACGATAGGGTGCTTCTCATCACAAAGCGTGTCTCCTGTGCGGATATCTTTGAAACCAACACCTGCAGCTATATCTCCCGCTTCAACGCGCTCGATAGAGTTTTGCTTGTTTGCGTGCATCTGGAACAAACGTGAGATACGTTCTTTCTTGTCAGTACGCATGTTGTGTATATAAGAACCTGCTTCCAAAGTACCAGAGTAAACTCTGAAGTAACACAAGCGACCTACGTAAGGGTCAGTTGCGATTTTGAATGCAAGAGCACAGAAAGGATCGTCTGTGTTAGGGAATATGCTCATAGCCTCTCCTGTATCAGGATTGGTACCTACTATTTCTTTTTTATCTGCCGGAGATGGAAGGATAGCACAAACTGCATCCAATACCGCCTGTACACCTTTGTTTTTGAAAGATGAACCGCAGAACATAGGAACCACTTTTTGAGTGATTACTGCCTGACGAACCGCTTCACGAATCTCTTCGGCTGTGATTGAATTCGGGTCTGCGAAGAATTTCTCCATCAAAGTATCGTTGAACTCAGCTACCTGCTCCAACATTTTCTCACGGTACAATTTAACATCGTCAACCAATTCCGCAGGAATAGGAATAACGTCATAAGTCATACCACGGTCTTCTTCATTCCAGATGATAGCCTCGTTTGTAACAAGATCTACAACACCTTTGAAGTGTTCTTCCTCACCGATAGGTATTTGCATAACCATTGGTGTAGAACCCAACATTGATTCAACCTGACCAACAACTTTGAAGAAGTCGGCACCCTGACGGTCCATTTTGTTTACGAAACCAAGACGAGCAACGCCGTAGTTATCAGCAAGACGCCAGTTAGTTTCAGATTGAGGCTCAACACCGTCAACCGCACTGAAAAGGAATACAAGACCATCCAATACACGAAGTGAGCGGTTTACCTCTACGGTAAAATCCACGTGACCCGGGGTATCGATGATGTTGATGTCATAACTCTGATCTTTCCAAGTCCAGGCGCAACGGGTAGCTGCAGATGTGATAGTGATACCACGCTCCTGCNNTCCTGCTCCTGCTCCATCCAGTCCATGGTAGCTGCACCTTCGTGCACCTCACCTATTTTATAGTTTACACCGGTATAGTACAAGATACGTTCTGTAGTTGTAGTTTTACCAGCATCTATATGCGCTGCAATACCAATATTTCTCGTCCAACGGAGATCTTTTGCCATGATTTCTTCTTCCTGTTTATTGTAGAGTTATCTACTTTTATTTTTTACTTAACTTAGATTAGAACCTGAAGTGAGAGAATGCTTTGTTTGCCTCAGCCATTCTGTGTGTATCTTCTTTCCTTTTGAAAGCACCACCTTCACCTTTGCTTGCTGCAATAATCTCGTTAGCCAGCTTATCAGCCATGCTGCGGCCGTTACGGCTACGAGAGTAATTGATAAGCGCCTTCATACCCAAAGACAGTTTGCGCTCTGGGCGAACCTCTGTAGGAATCTGGAAGTTTGCACCACCGATACGACGGCTACGAACTTCTACAGCAGGGCTTACGTTAGACAAGGCTTTGCGCCAAGTTTCCAAGCCACTTTCTTTTGTGCGCTCTTCGATCAGATCTAAAGCACCGTAGAATATTTCGTAAGCAGTACTTTTCTTACCACTCCACATAATACAGTTAACGAATTGTGTTACAACTGGCTCACCGAATTTTGGATCTGGTTGAAGATATCTTTTGGGTGCACGCTTTTTTCTCATTTCTTATTATTTTACTTAGACTATTGCTGGAATTTAATAATTATTTCTTTTTGCCTTTAGCTGCAGGAGCTGCTACTGCACCTGGTTTAGGACGTTTAGTACCGTATTTAGAACGGCTCTTTTTACGACCGTCTACACCTGCAGTATCCAATGACCCACGAACGATGTGGTAACGAACACCCGGCAAATCTTTCACACGACCACCGCGAATCAACACGATAGAGTGCTCTTGCAAGTTGTGACCTTCACCAGGTATGTATGCGATAATTTCTGTAGAATTCGTTAAACGTACTTTAGCAACTTTGCGCATTGCAGAGTTAGGCTTCTTTGGTGTAGTAGTATATACACGTGTACAAACTCCTCTTTTTTGAGGACAACTGTCCAAAGCACGGCTTTTAGATTTAGCTTTGATTATTGTGCGTGCTTTACGAACTAACTGTTGAATTGTAGGCATTCTTTTCTTTATTAAGGGCGGCAAAAGTAGAATCTTTTTACCAAATAGCAAATCTTAATTCAATTTTGTTTTCATCTATTTCAATTATTTCTTCACAAAAAGTGAAAACAAGGCGTTTTAGCGGCTACCCTCCGACTTATATCGCTGAGTGAAATGCAGAAATGCTTCTTCTGTTTCCTTTTGCTCTTCTAATTTTTTCAAACTGTCCGGAACATCGAACTGCTCCAGCATCAGGATTTCCTGATTGCGGAGCGAAGGATCCTTCAGGAACCTGATCTTTTTCTTTACCACATCGGTGAGCTGAAAGCCAAGTGTAACACTATTGGCATTGTTGTTCAGCTCGGGCATAGGGCGTAATATGGAAACTACAAAGTATTCATTTCCATTGGGATGTGTGGCTATAATGGCCGTAACGCTCGTTGAAACATGTAGATTACGGCTCTCGGAACTGCTTCCCTCCTCCTCTACCGCTACGGGCAGCTTCCACTCCAGCAGCTTTTTGGTAACCCAACGCTGAAAGTGCTGCTCCTGCTGCCGGGCCTCGAAGTTCTCCTTGTGGCGGCTAACATGCATCTCCTTAGATATCTCTTTCAGGTTCTTTTTTGGCTCCTTTGAAGAGTAGCGGATAAAGAACAACTCGTTGAAGCCAAATACCTTTGGCAGGATGTTTGACATACGCTGCAGCAGCATTTCGGGCGAAGCCTGGTACTTATCTAATAAGGACAGTATGAAATCGCCGTTCCATGCCGTGTGGGCAAACCACTCCTCTATATCCGCTGTCAGCAGTTTTTTGTCGATATGCAGGGCCTGGGCAAAGTACGAAGCTTTGAAGTTATTGAGTACATGGTCAAAGCTTTCTACCTTTAACCAAGAGGTAGTTTGCGGCCTTTTATCCAGTTTCAGGTAACTAAAGCCCAATTCGCGGCCAAAAAGGAAGGTTTTTTGCTGGTCAGTCAGCTTTGCATTATATATAAGGTGTGATACGCCATTCTTTATATATACGGAGCGGAACTTCTGCAATTCCGGGAAATCGGCGAAGTCTGTAGCAGTTATCTGATAGGCGTATTTCTCCTTTAGCAACTGCACATACATGGTAGAAGATACCGGCGGGGCACAGTCAAAACCAGTCTCCTGTTTGAATTTATCTACCGACTGCTCTATATCCTCGAAGTAGTTATCGTTCAGTTCCTGAAAGCTGCGCAGGGCTGCAAAGTAAAAATGCTCCTGCTTCAGGTTGTAGTTGCGCGCTATTTCATATAGTGTATTGATAAGCGCAGCAACTTTTAAAGGAGCATTGCTAACCAGGCCTGTAAGCAGGTTGCGATCGATACCAAAGGTTTCGAAAGGAAGCTCATTCAGCACATCCAGGTTAAGGATCTGGCCAACGGGGGATAAAGTTTTACCCAATTTCAGCGAAACCAATTGGTCGTAAGGTACATCCAATGCATTCGCAAGGCCAACTATTTTATCGCTCTTGGGATACTTTTTGCCGTTCTCTATTTCATTCAGGTAGGAGGCAGATACACCGCTCCTGGCACTCAACTCGTGCAGCGAAAAACCCTTCTCGCTACGCAACTGCTTCACTTTCAGCCCGAAAATGATATTAATATTCTCTTTACTCGCGTTTTCCATTTGTATATTTAAGTACAGGATAAAAATGCATTGTGTGCTTCCTGCTACTATTCCGGCAGCGAAAATAGCGAAAATTTTTAATTAGCGAAAATTCGCTTGTTTATTTGAAAAGAAGTTTTCACCTTTGCAGAAGATAAAACGGTGAATTGGGTTTGAAAAAACTATAGGCCGTGATAACTAACAACAAATATTAATCATACATGACAGAAACATCTATACAAGGATTGGAAATAAAAGCACCGGTATCGGAAGCTTATGCTACCGTGCTAACACCGGAAGCTTTGGAGTTTGTAGTAAAGCTTCAGCGCAAGTTCAACAAAAGAAGGCTGGAACTATTGGATGCACGCGTGGCTCGCCAGCTGGAAATTGATGGTGGTAAGCTACCTGACTTTTTGCCGGAAACAAAACACATACGCGAAGGCGAATGGACGGCCGCACCTATCCCTGCAGACCTGCAAGACCGCCGCGTAGAGATAACCGGACCAGTAGACCGCAAAATGATCATCAACGCCCTTAACAGCGGCGCCAAGATGTTCATGGCAGATTTTGAAGATTCAAACTCTCCGCTTTGGAGCAACAATATAGACGGGCAGATAAACCTGCGCGATGCGATAACGAAGACCATCTCCTACACAAACGAAGCAGGAAAAGAGTACAAACTGAATGAGCAGATTGCTACATTGCTGGTTCGTCCACGTGGCTGGCACCTGCCGGAAAAGCATGTGCTGGTAGATGGTGAAGTAATGAGTGGGTCGCTTTTCGACTTTGGTTTATACTTCTTCCATAACGCTAAGCAACTACTGTTAAATGGTTCAGGACCATACTTTTATCTTCCTAAAATGGAATCGCACCTTGAAGCACGTTTGTGGAACGAGGTTTTTGTTTTCGCACAGGATGAACTAGGCATACCGCAAGGCACTATAAAGGCTACATGCCTGATAGAAACCATAACAGCCACCTTCGAGCTGCACGAATTTATATACGAGTTGCGCGAGCACATGGCCGGCCTTAACTGCGGTCGCTGGGATTATATTTTCAGCT
>DLGO01000103.1:0-2073 GCA_002482725.1 Bacteroidetes bacterium UBA7692
CATTTCCGATTCGCTCATTTCCTCTTCGTCCTCCTCTATATCCTCACCCGAGTTATCCAAGTGATCCTGGTAAAAAGCCGCATGAATACTCGCATTGTCAACCCCCTTACGCATGTTTTCTACCATGCGCGCCTTTATCAGCAGTTGACGCAGCATCTTCAGTTCATCCATAGGCAGGTGACTCAGACAGCGTTTAAACTCCGCATCCTTGTTCAGGGCAATAGCCTCCTTGCTATTGCTCATCCTGTTCAGTTCAGCTATGGCAGCCAGTTGCTCCCTTATGGTTGGGCGTTGACGTATTATCTGTATCTCTCCCCTCATCACCACCTCCCTTTCCGATTCCATGGTGCCATCGGCTATTTGCTGTAGCAGGTATCTCCTTTCCAGGTAGTTCATGGCAGGCTTGCCGTTTATCACCTCCAGCTCGCGCTCCTTCTTTATCTGCGCTATTTCCTGCCGCATACTGTTCACCGCATCGCGGTGGCGTCGGGCAAAAGTCGAAGCAGAACAGGCATACAATGCCATAAACCTTGCACGCATCACACTATACGGTTTATTGAGCCGTATCAACTCTCTTATAAACTCAATGTCCGCCTCATAAAAAGTCCCTTCATTTGGTATACTGTCCATAGTTATTAGTTTTGAATTTGAAAACAAAATTTACAATTGACAAATATAAAAGGAAAACATGTAAAATATAAAGAAAAATGACAACTTTATTTTCTAACCTACAGCTTTACCCGATTTAACAGTTCAATTGTCCATAATTATGGTTAGCTGCCGCTTTTTAATACAGACTGATATAAACAAAAGCATCCCATTTGTAAAAAAGAGGGCAACATGAAAAAAATCTTTTCAGTTCATTTAGATGTTGCAACAAGATACAAAGGCCTTTTTACCGATTACCGGCGAATAAATTTCACCATTGGACACCAGCTATTATAAAATTCAATAAACACAATATCAGTATACAAACTACTGTAAATCAATAAACAAAAAATATATACAAAAAATGTTTTGTATACACAGCATTCTGAAAAACTGTACAACCACCCTTGCCGATAAGCCAACAGAATATTAAGAAAGAATTAAATCTTTCGTGACCTGTAGTTGGTTTTAGTGATTGAATGCAAATTCGCCCCCGATTCCAATGTTAAGCCCGGCTTTTTGGCATACGCTTTGCTCTAAGGCGGGCAGAACTAAATGAATTACACTTTCCGAACTTTATGAAGCATTGTTTTACACTATTTTCCTTTTTTATTTTTTCCATTTCAGCTTTCAGCCAGGTCAATATAGCCAACACCACTGCTGTTACCGAGAATTTTGATGCAATGGGAGCTACCACTACCCTGCCTACCGGCTGGAAAATGGCCGCCCAGACAGCAAGTCCTACGTATTCCGGTGCGACAACTTCTGTTACCCAACAGGCTTCAACAGGCGCTCCGACTGCCGGCGGAACCTATAATTTTGGACAGACAGCTTCAGAAAGAGCCGTTGGTGCCATGACTTCTGGTGGCTTTAACAGCCCGAACAGTCTTTTGATTTGGTACAAAAATACCAATGCATCCAACCTTACTTCGCTCAACATAAGCTATGATGCTGAACGCTATCGTATAAATTCAGCCGCTGCTTCGGTCCAGTTCTACTATTCCACAGATGGATCGGCCTGGACCGCAGTCACCGCGGGCGATATAGCGGCATCTTCTTTCCCTACCGGAACAAGCGCCTACAACTTTACATCCGGCACCAGGGTAAGCAAAACAGGCATTACTATTTCCTCCCTTTCCATAGCAAACAATGGCAACATTTACCTGAGGTGGAACCTGAATACTACAGGTGGAAATTCTCAGGGTATAGCAATAGATAATGTTTCTGTAACAGCAACATTTGCTGCTGCCTGCGTTGCTCCAACTGCTTACACAGTTTCTGGCGGTGGCTCCTATTGCACAGGTGGTGCTGGTTTGCCAATAAATCTAAGTAATTCCGAAACGGGCGTTCGTTACGTATTAATTCTTGGTACTACTGCCATAGACAGTATTGCGGGAACAGGAAGCGCTATATCATTTCCGGGAG
>DLGO01000103.1:2080-5279 GCA_002482725.1 Bacteroidetes bacterium UBA7692
ATACTCCATATTGGCGCGCAGGATTACAGGCGGTTGCACCACTGCTATGACCAGCTCTGCCGCTATAACCATCAATAGCCTCCCGACTGCGGGTATTACCAATGGCTCAGGCACCACTGTACTTTCAGTTGCACAGCCTACAATCAACGTTACAGCCACTGGTGGCACATCTTATGCTTGGAGTGGCGGTTCTTCTACAGGTACAGCTGTCAACTCATTTACGCTTGCGGGCACTTATACAGTAACGGTTACCAATGCCAATAGCTGCTCAGCCACAGCTTCCATTACCATTACGGGCAGCAGTGCAGCGCCTACAGCAGGCATCACAAACAATACAGGCACTACAGCTATTTCATGTACCAATCCATCTATCAGCGTTACTGCTACAGGCGGCACATCATACCTATGGAGCGGTGGTTCATCTACCGGCACAGCTGCTAACATATTTTCAACCGCAGGTACATATACTGTTACCGTTACTGATGCAAGCAGCAATACAGCTACGGCTTCTATAACTATCACGGGCAACAATACCCCGCCAATTGCAGGTATCACCAACAACACAGGCAACACTATCATCACCTGCCCATCCCCTACCAAAAGCCTAACAGCTACGGGCGGTTCTTCTTATATATGGAGCGGTGGTTCATCTACTGCTACAGCAGCCAACACAGTTTCAACCGCAGGTACATATACGGTAACTGTTACAGCTTCCAATGCTTGTACTGCCACAGCTTCTATAACCATCACAGGCAATACAACCCTGCCAACAGCGGGTATCACCAATAACTCCGGCACTACGGTTATCACCTGCGCAGCAGCATCTGTTAGCGTTACAGCCACAGGCGGCACATCCTACGCATGGAGCGGCGGCGCTACACCATCTGCCGCAGCCAACACATTGTCAAGTGCAGCTACTTATACAGTTACAGTTACCGCAGCCAACAGTTGCACTGCTACATCTTCTATCACTATCACAGGCAGCGCCAGCGCCCCATCGGCTACAGTAGCTAACAGCAACACGAGCCCACAAAGCGATGCATCTATTACGCCAAGCAGCTTTACAGCCAACTGGAGCGCATCAACAGGTGCTACAAGCTATGCCCTGGATGTGTTTACAGGGGGAGCATCTTCTACTACAGAAACATTTGAAGATGCACCTTATTCTACAGGTTATGGCATTAAAACATGGACGGGTAATGGAGGAATTTCCTGGACAGCAGGCAATTCTAAAACAGACGATCAGATAAATGGAAATGAAGCTGTTACTTTGAGGAACGCTTCAGGCGCTTACCTGGAATCCGGTTCCATATCTGGGAATCCTACCTCTGTAAGCTTTGATGTTCAACAACTTTTCACAGGATCTGGTGGAGTGCTAACCATAAAAATACTATCCGGTAGTGGCTTTGCAACAAGTACTACTCTAGGTACCTATTCTTACACTACCACCTTAGCTCAGGGAGTTAGCTTCAACACTTCTGGTATTACGGGGCCATTTGTCGTAAGAATTGACAATAATGGCAGCGCCAGACCATGTATTGACAACCTTACCATTGGCATAACTTCAGAAGTGCATATCTCCGGTTCTCCTTTCACCATATCAGGTGGTTCAACCGTTACCAATAACATTTCATCCGGCCTTACCCCAGGCACCACCTACTACTACCGCCTGCGTGCTATCAACAGCTGCGGCACCAGCGCCAATTCAAACACCGTAAGGGTAGATCTTCCTTTGGGTGCCAGCTTTACAGCAGGCTCTCTTACCGCTTTCGGCAGCGTATGCATTGGCTCATCATCTACGCAGTCATTCACACTTTCAGGTTCCAACCTCGATGGTAGCAACGGCAATCAGGTGAGCATATCAAGCGCAGCACCTCAACTGACTTTCTCACTTACAGCAGGCGGCACTTACAGCAATCCTCTGAATTTCAATCCCACAACTACTTTTAGTGGTCAGGCTATATATGTCAAGTTCACACCCACAGCAGCAACAGCATACACACCTACTATCGGTATTTCTGGTGGTGGAGCTACAGCTAGTGTTAGCATGAGCGGCACAGGTTTAGCGCCTTCCACTCCTACCCTATCAGTTGCTGCTTCACCTTCCGGTGCTATATGCGCAGGCACCAGCGTTACCTTTACGGGCACTGCCGCCAACCTGGGCGGTGGCAGCGTTTTGAACAGGGTTTGGACGATAAACGGCAGTACAGCCTTTACAGGGGTAAATGGATTCACATCTACTACGCTCAACAATGGCGACCAGATAGTGGGTACATACACAACCACAGGTGGTTGTGTTACATCAAACACGGCGGTATCTTCTACTTATACCATTACAGTTAATCCGCTTCCTGCCAACCCTACAGGCAACACCACCCCGGCAGGCGGCTCTACAGTATGCAATGGCCCTGCTTCTATTTCATTCCCTACAGCAGTAGCTCCTTTGGTCAACTACTGGCAGACAACAACTTCCGGCGTTTCAACCACTCAATCTACCGCTACCAACTATTCATTGGCAAGCACAGGAACTATATATGTGCGCACACAAAATACCAGCACAGGCTGCTGGAGCGCAGGCGAGGTAAACGCCACAATCACAGTATTGGCCGACCCTACCGTATCCATTGCGCCAACCACCACACAAAACATAGCCACGGGCACCAACGGTACTACCCTTACTGCTACCGGCACCAACATAACTACCCGCAACTGGTACTACAGCACCCTTAGCGGTGGCCCGTACACCAATAGCCTTTCCAATACTGGAAATACATATATCCCTAATTTCCCTTCTACAGGCACCTATTACGTAGTGTGCGAGGTAGAGAATTTCTGTAACATCGTTACCAGCAATCAGGTACGCATCAACGTTACTACATTGGCGCCACCTACCGTAGTACACACGGCATTAACCAATACCACTGCCACCACGGCCAGGTCGGCTTCTGCAGTTATTACTTCTCTTGCAGCACTTTCCGGCAACCCTGTACTCAGGTACAGGTTAAATGGTGGCTCATTCCAAACTGTTACGGGCACTTATGCATCAGGTACTTTGTCCTCAGGTGCTACCTATACTTTCTCTATTCCCGGCCAATCGGCAGGTATTTTGGTAGAGTATTTCATCGAGGCACAAAACAGTGCCGGCACAGGTACTTCTCCTTCTGGTGTTACTACTTCTTCAGCTTATGGCTCGTTCCAC
>DLGO01000103.1:5290-17954 GCA_002482725.1 Bacteroidetes bacterium UBA7692
ATCAGATAGATTGCACTCCTGTAGTAGCAGGTGGCACCAGGACTATTGCCTTCCAGGGCTTCGAGTTTGTAGGCAGCACTGGCTATACATTTGCAGTTGATAATACAAACACGTCACCTACAGGCGCACAAAACTACCCTGCTCATGCAAGTGCCACAGAGTGGAAATACTACAACCAAGGTGCCAATGGCTCCTCTACAGCTACCAACAGGAACTCTTGCGGTTGTATGAACGAGGTGTTCAGCGGCTTACCGGCTTGCCCAAATGCCTCAAATCCTATTTATACCGCAGGTGGTTCCACAGGCGTATGCCGTACATTCGGCGGCAACTCACGCGGTGTATATATCAATACGCCTGCTACCACCGAAAATCCCGCAAGCTCAAGGAGTAGGAACGGTAGCTACGCTTATGTACACCAATCCAGCACAGAAAGCGGCTCAAGCCCTTCAAGCTATTTATACTTTAATGACTTAGCTATTCCTGATGCAGCAAATGCTACCAACATCAAGGTTGTAGCCTATGTATCTTCTATTTCTACAGGCTCTTTGGCCAATGGTGCAGAATCCACTGATGCCGTTTCCCTTTCCGTAAAATATAACAACACCAATACCGTAAACGCCATGGTAACAGATCTTACTTGTGGCAGCGATTGGTTCTTCTACTCTTCAAACGTGAGTGGGAGCGTTAGCGGCTCTACAAATTCAAGATGGGATTTTGCCGGAAACAACTACGACAATACAGGAGCTATAAGCGGTACAGTTACTAAAAATAAAATCACTGTTAGCGTACCTAATGGTACAACCAATCTGCAGGCCATGATTCGTTTGCTAAACGATGATGGCAGCAACACAGAGCTTTGGGCTATAGATGACATTCAGGTAATCGCAGATTATCCGGAACCGGTTGTGTCAGACAAAAGGTACTACAGAAGCCGCCAGAATGGTAAATGGGAAAACACATCTACATGGCAACGCTCTGATGTTATTGACTTCAGCACTGGCGTAGAAGATGCCTGCGAAGTCCCATCATACACCAACTCAGATTCTATTTTTATTTCAGCAGGCACCAAAGTGCGCATCAATACCGCTACTACAGCAGACCAGATTCACGTAAAAGCAGGCGGCACATTGGAACATAATGCAGGCCTTACCCTCAATGCGCTAGCCAACAGCGTAGAGCTTAATGTAGAAGGTACTTTTATAGACAATGCCTCCTCAGCAAATGGTATGACCTTTGCTACAGGTGCTACCTGGAAGCTTGGCCCTGCCGCTACCATCATCAAAACCAATGATGCAAGCGCCATGGACTTACAGACAAATTATCAGGGCGGTATCTCTTCTATTCCCGATGGTAGTGCAGGTGCTACATGGATAGTAAGGAACATAGGTGCAGGCAATCCAATCTTTGCTTCCATTGGCATGTTCTATCCAAACCTTATCATGGAAAGCACTACAGGCCTTTGGAATCCAAACAGCAATACCAGCCGCTTTCAGGGCACTACAGGTGGTTTCACTACTATCAAAGGCAACCTCGACATTGGCGGCACAGCTGCTGGTACTGTTACCATCTACAACCAAAACACCAATGCACAGCCTCTGCTTGTCTTGGGCAATACAATTGTTAGAAGCGGCTCTTCAATTACCCTCAACGGCACAGCTACAGGCACAGGCTTCGAGCTTAAGGGCGACCTTACAGTTAACGGCACTTTCGATGCCAACAACAACAGCGCAGGCGCAGTTGTACTTTCCGGCACAGGCACTCAAACCGTTTCAGGCTCAGGCACCTTCGACATTTGGAATATAGAGGTAAAAAAAGCCAGCCAATCACTGGTGGACCTGAATACAAACATCAGCATCAACAACACGCTTGCCTTTACCACAGGAGGTATCGTTAAAACCAATACCAATACCCTTTCATTATTGAATCCTTCGGTAAGTAACGCCATCACTGGCTATGTGGCTCCTAACAATGCCGGCACTTACACCGATGATAAATATGTTTTCGGCAAGCTGGAGCGCACCATTTCAGGAAATGATNNTATACATCTTCCCGGTTGGTGATGCCTCATCTGGCGAAGGCTACAACCCTGTTAAGCTGAATGTAAAATCAGGAACAGGTAAGGCCACGGCAAAATTCACCGCTGGCGATCCTGGCTTGATTTCAGCATCAGGCACTATTACTTCATGCATTACCGGTGCAGAAAACTTCTATAGCTATACAGGCATGACCGGCGAAGGCTGGTGGAATTTCGAGTCTTCTACCGGCTCAGTATTCAATTACGATATCTACGTTCACCCCAACGTGAAAAATGTGAATACCAAGCCAAACGAAACCACAATAGCCAATGTAAACGGGCAGCAGACATTCTACAATGCTTCTTACCGCGTATTGAAAGCGCCATCTGGCACAGCCGGGGGCAACTGGCCGGCCGCATCCGCCATTGGCGGCGATGTTTGTACCGTGTCAACTTCTTACTACGAGATTCCGGGTATGAACTATACAGGTTTCTCCGATTTCGCACCGGGTGGTGGCGATGGCAGCACTACGGCCCTTCCTGTAGAATTGATAGCCTTTACTGCTAAGCCTGTTGGCCTGCGCGTCAGCCTCGATTGGATTACCGCTACCGAGATCAATAGCGACCATTTTGTAGTAGAAAAAAGCACCAATGCCGCTCAGTACTTAGAGCTTGCTACTGTAAAAGCAGCAGGTAACTCTACACAAAAATTGAGCTACCACACATGGGACGATCAGCCAAACTATGGCGCCAATTACTATCGCCTGAAACAGGTAGATGTCGATGGCACTTTCGAATATAGTCCTGTTAGGGTGGTTATGTTCGGCGATGCCGAGGTTTCCGTTAACGTTTTCCCGAATCCGGTTAAAGGCATTCTTACGCTAACAATAACAAATGCTAAAGAGAGCCCCGAAGTGCAACTATTGGGTGTACTGGGTAATCTTGTAGAGGTTAAGCGCTTTGAATCTGCAGATGGTGTATTGAATTTTGACCTGAGTGAACTTGCAAAAGGCTACTACTTTGTTAATATCAATGGAAACGCCATCCAACAGACCATCAAAGTGCTGAAAATTGATTAATAGGAAATATGTAAATCAATCTTAACTTCGCCACCCTTTTTATTTTAGGGTAGAAAGTTTTAGGTTTAAACAGTTTATTGAGGATTGAAAAAAACTGGCGCAGTTTAAGTGATATAAAAATTATCGCTACGCTATCGCCAAACAAGAGTAATGAGTATGAGAATTTTGGTACTATGTTTCCTGTCGCTTATCTTTTCTATAAGCCATGCAGAGTTAGTTGTTAATGAAGTTAGCCAGGGTTCTACCGGCAGTCAGGAATATGTGGAGCTGATTGTTATAGGTACACCAACCTGCACCAAAACCTGCGAGGATATCCGTGGCTGGATAGTAGATGATAATAATGGTACGCATGAAACAGGTTCCGGTTCCGGTATCGCTCCCGGCTGTATTCGCTTTTCAAATGCTGCTCAATGGGCTTGTGTGCCCTATGGCTCTATCATAGTTATATACAATGATGCAGATAAAAACTCATCGATTACCGCAGCCAATGACCCTACCGATTCCAATAATGACAAGATATACATACTTCCAGCTACCTCTACATTGCTCGAAGGCAATAGCGCAACACCAAACAATGGAAACAGCTCTTATAGCGGCCTTACGTTTACCAGCGGTGGTGTATGGACTACTGTAGGTCTTGCAAACGGTGGAGACTGTATACAAACAGTTGCTCCGGGCGCACTTACCTCATCATATCACTCAGTAGCATGGGGCAGCAATACATTGAATCAGCAGATTTACTTTGCAGGCAATGCAAGTGGCAAGGTATTTTACAATACCGGCAATAGCCCCTATCTTCAGTCAAACTGGGTTACTGCAAACGCTCCCGGCGCAGAAACGCCCGGCTTGCCAAATTCAACGGCCAATGGTATCTGGATCCAGCAATTGCGCAACCAAACGGGAACAGGCAATGCAGTAAATACCAACCGCGCAGTTTGTATACTCAATGGTCAGTCATTCTTTGCAGGTGGTGCCAACCAGACTACACAAGGCATCTACCGCGATACACTGCCTGCCGCAGGCGGTTGCGATAGCATCATTACTACTTTATTGCAGGTGGTAACTCCTGTCAACAACAATCAGCCTGTAAGCGGTTGCGACAGCGTTGTGGTAAATGGCGTTACTTATAAGTCCAATACAGTAGTGAGGGATACTACTAAAAGTGTTCTTGGTTGCGACAGCGTTTTCAATATCCGTACCATTACCATCAACAGATCTAAAAGAGATACCATTCCGGCCTGTATCAATCCGGGTGAAAGCTATACCGCAGGTGGCGCCAGCCAAACTACAAGCGGCTACTACACCGACAGGTACACAGGTTCCAACGGATGCGACAGCTTCCGCACAGTTAATCTAAGATTGATCACTCCTACACCAAATAACCAAACCCTGCAGGGTTGCAACTCAGTTACCTACAAAGGCAACACTTATACCAGCAGCACCACTGTCCGCGACACCACATTATCTACCCTTGGCTGCGATAGTATCTTCAATATTGCTACCATTACTATATCAAGCTCTATCAGGGATACCAATGCTGTTTGTATCAATCCGGGCCAAAGCTACTTTGCAGGTGGCGCCAATCAGACAGCTACAGGCGTTTATCGCGATACATTCAGTATTGCTGGTTGCGATAGCATCGTAGTTACTTACCTCAACCTTATCACCCCCACTACACGCGCCAACACGGTTCAGGCTTGCGGCTCTTATACCTACAAAGGAGTAACTTATACATCTAATGCTACTGTGCGCGATACTACTACCAGCGCCTTGGGTTGCGATAGTGTTTATACCGACCTAAGCATTCAGTTTGCCACCGCGCTTACCACCACTACATCTGCTTGTATCAATCCGGGTGGCAGCTACAATTTCAATGGCACTACGCTTACGGCAGCAGGCACCTACAAAGACACCCTGCAAAGCGTAAACCTTTGCGACAGTATCATTACGCTTACATTAAGCGAAATCACCCCTGCATCGCAAACACTGGCTCCTGTAAATGGATGCGATAGCGTTACCATCAATGGCAATACCTATTATACTTCAGGGCAGGTCTTAGATACCTTGCTTTCAGCACAGGGTTGCGATTCTCTTTATCGCTCATTCTCCGTAAATATCAATTTCGCTCCTGTTATTTCTATAAGCAACGATACTTCTGTATGCCCTGGTCAAAACGTGTCACTTACCGTAACAGGCGGTGGCACATTCCTGTGGAGCAATGGCGACAATACCAATACAACCACAGTATCACCTGGCAGCTCAACCACCTATACTGTTACCGTAACTAACAATAGCGGTTGCACATCAGTAGCTTCTGCCATAGTTACTATACGCGGCCTTGCACTTACCCTTACTACCGACACCTCATTGCCTATACAGCAAGGGCAAACAGTTACTATAACTGCTTCGGGTACCTCACCTATCGATTCTATCTCCTGGTCACCGGATTCTACAGGCAACAAAACAATAGACTTCACAGTAGCACCTTCAGTTACCACTACTTATACAGCCACAGCTACCGATTCTTTCGGCTGCCGCGCTACCAAAGACATACTGATAACAGTTAACCCTCCTATCGGCAAGGTACTTATGCCTACGGCATTCTCTCCAAATGGCGACAATGTAAATGACCTGTTGAAGCCCATCCTTATCAATGGCGTTATACTGAAAGAATTTAGGGTGTACAACCGTTGGGGAGAGCTGGTTTGCAATGATATAAATGGATGGGATGGCTACTACAAAAACAGTGCACAACCTATAAGCGTTTACGTATACTACCTTACTGCACAGGACCCTAAGGTGCCAAACAGGCCTATATACCTTAGCGGCAATGTTACATTAATCAGGTAAGACCAATTTTAGGCTTACATGTCAAAACCGTAATCGCGCTCTACTTTACAGATTCTTGTTTTATAGGATTGGTACCACCTATCGCGCCCGTGCTTTTGGGCTAGCAGGTGTTCTGTATTCATTTTCCAAGCCCGTATAGCATCAAGGCTTGTCCAGTAAGAAACAGTAATTCCCAAGCCCTCCCTGGCGCTTTCATGGCCAAGATAACCATCCTGTTGAGCAGCCAGTTTAACCATCCGCTCCGCTGTATCCTCATAGCCCTCTTTTTCAAAAGTTCTTACCGAAGTAAATATCACCGCGTAATACGGTGGTTCTGGAGTATTGGCGATAGTCATAGCAATCAGTTTGAAACGCTAAAGTACCAATCCACAGAGCCACTTACAACACTGCCATGCAAACCACTCTGTAATTCACTTTTATAATTTACATTCTACAGATAAGAATTACAATTCTCATCTGTCATCCAATCTTTTGGCAATGGATTCTGAAGACACGAGTTGGCTGATCCAATCATGAACTCCTTTTAAAATCACCCTTGTAAATAATTGAATACCTCAAGAAGGCAAATATGCTCTTAGCCTACGATTTGTAGCAGTTACGCCTTCAACCGTTATACGGTGTATTCTGTAAGGGCGTATGCAATACGCCCTTGTAGAAATATCGGCTGAATCACGCTTGCTTGAAAACCCTCTAAACTAATCCCGGATGAATTTACTGTTTCTTACTAATTTCAAAAATCGCACCTAGCTACAATTCACCCTAATGCATCCTATCCCCTCTCACCTCCAGCTCCTTCATCACACCTGCCTCAAATTCCAGGTACTCCTCCCATCTTGCCAGTGCCTTATCCTTACCATATAGCTCACACGCCAGGTCCAGGAACATCTTATAATGCCCCGCCTCACTCACCATCAGGTTTTTGTAAAAGCTGCGCAGCTCCGCATCATCCACATTCTGCGACAGCAGCTTGAAACGCTCGCAGCTCCTCGCCTCTATCAGGGCAGAAAAAAGCAAACGCTCCGTTATCTGTATCAGGCGCGTACCACCCTTATGCATAAAGCCCAGTAGCGCATTCACATACTCATCCCTTCTTTGCTGTCCCAGCTTCAGGTTGCGCTTGCTCAGTTGCTCCAGCACCAGCTTAAAGTGGCCCCACTCCTCGCTTACCAGCGGCACCAGTTCCTCTACCACGCGCTCGTATTCAGGATACTTCTGTATCATCGATATACCATTGCTCGCAGCCTTCTGCTCGCAGTATGCATGGTCCGTAAGTATGTCTTCTATGCTTATTTCCGCAAGGTTCACCCAGCGCGGGTCGGTTGGCAGCTTTAATCCTAACATTTATCTTTCTCTTGTTTTTATATCATCCGGTACAAATGTAAGCGGCAGTTTACAATATCCGCACACCATCCCCTATTTCACAATCATAAAAACTAGCCTTGTAGCCTGTTTTTGCCAGGTACTTATCCCCTACTTCCTGTACAAACCGCTCCACAGCACCTTTTTCCACTATGGCAATGGCACAACCACCAAACCCTCCACCCATCATGCGAGCACCCAGGCAGCCTTGTATGTGCTGCGCTGTTTCTGCTATTGCATCCTGCTCCGGACCGGTTACTTCATAGTCCTCTTTCAGCGAGGCATGCGAGGCATTCATCAGTTTGCCAAAGGCAAACAGGTCATTGTACTTCAGTGCCTTCATGCTCTCGCGCACACGTGCCGTTTCGCACAGTACATGCCTTACCCTTCGGTACAGCACGCTATCGCTTATCAGCTTCAGGTCGCGCAGGTCTGCCGAGGCCAGGTTAGCGAGCTCAGGTTTTGTTTGCCTTATTATAGCCAGCGCATCCTCACATTGCTGCTTGCGCTCATTGTAGGCGCTTTGTATCAGGCTGCGCGGCTTGTTCGTGTTCATTATTATCAGCCGGTAGGCATCCAGCTCTACGGGCACATATTGGTGCTCCAACTTAGCGCAGTCCAGCAATAGTGCATGGTCCTGCTTGCCCAGCGCCACAGCATATTGGTCCATAATGCCGCATTGTACACCTATGTACTCGTTCTCTACCCGCTGGCACAGCAGGGCTATGTCTTTCAGCGGCATATCTATATGAGCCTGTTGTAGCAGCGCAAAGGCCGTCACCACTTCTACAGCAGCAGACGAAGATAGGCCCGTTCCCTGCGGCAGGTCGCTCTCAAAAAAAAGCGCCATGCCTTTCACCGGCACATTCATTTTTTTCAGTGTGGCAATTACACCCAGCGGGTAGTTAGCCCAATCCATAGCTGTGCTGTAGGCAAGCTCATCCTGCACACTCAGCTCAAATACCTGCTCGTGTGTACTTGATCTTAATATCAGTTTATCATCCTCCCTTGGTTCCACCGTCAGCTTCACGCCAAGCGTAAGCGCTGCGGGCATCACAGGGCCGCCATTATAATCCAGGTGCTCGCCTATCAGGTTTACCCTGCCCGGCGCAAAATACGATATTGCCATAGGCCGCGAAGCTACAACTAAGGCTGCAAAGTTACCGTTACACTTTTGCTCGTCAGGTTGTCGTCATGGTCATACACATCGGTAGATATAGTCACCTTGCGCTCTGCAGTTATATTGCTTAGTATAAACATAGCCGAATATTCAAATGGCTTCTTATCATGCACGTATGGCCTCACCGTATCGGCAAAGTTGCCACCCGTGGCATCTGTATATACATAGCGCACTTCCATTTCATGCAGGTTCACATCGTCCGTAGCGGTTATGTTCACATTCATGGTATCGCCATTGTTATACACCTTCTGGTCTATCGGCTGGTTTATCAGCACCGTTGGTGCTGTCTTGCCTACCTTGTGTTCCTTTTCGCAGGCGCTTATGGTTATCAATAGTACCATCGCCACCACACTTACTATACTTAGATTTTTCATTGTATTTGTTTTAAATTTATTTACCCAGGCTCACATACAAGCCTACGTCAAACATTGTTTTTGCCCTTACATAGTTTTCGCTCAGTCGCTGCCATACCACAGGGTTGTAGCGCGCGCTCAGCACTACTCTCTTTATCATCAGGTCTGCGCCAACTACGCCCGTCACCAATGCGCCACCTGTGTACCTAACCCAAACACCCGATTGCTTATTTTCATCTGCCCAATCTACCGAGGCGCCCAGCGTTGGCAGTAGCACCACATTCTCGCTCAGCTTCCACCAGTATAGTGCCGATACCGTACCGCTCACCCTGTTACCAAATTTGTACCTGTCAGCGTTGGCAGTATTTATCCTATATCCGGCCTCTGCGTTAAATCCCCAATCCTTATACCTCAAAGTATATATGCCTGATGTTAATATATCCAGGCTACCCGTTCCTGCCTGCATGGTTATCGGCAGCATTTCATTGTTGAATTTAGTGCTCGTACTTCCCGTTGGGAATTTCAGCCCCGCTCCTATCCTGAACTGATGCTTGGCGGTTTTACCCGAACAAAAATCAGGATGGATGGCCAAAAACTGCCCCATAATAGAAATGTCGCCAACGCCAACTACTCTAGATGTTTGCCCTTCTATTTCCTGTGTCATATAGTGGAACGGCACCCTTGCCGAAAGGTGTATCCTCGGCGTAGCTATGTACCTGCCTGATATATCTACTGTATGAAAACGCTCCTTGGTTTTGGTGCCGCCACTCTCAAAGTTGCTCGGGTGCTCTGAGTTGAAATCGCGAAACGAATATCGCATGCCTACTATGCTGCTGTTCAGCTGTGGCAGCAGGCTGGCATTGGCGCCTACGGCATTGCAGCCGCATACGTCGCAGGCCATCACATTTATGGCAGCGCAGGTAAGCGCAAGCACGGTTAATAAAACTTGTTTCATATTTCTGAAGCGATTACTTATTCGCTAAAACTTTTGTTGTTAAGAAATTCCTCATCGGTCAGGGTTTTCAAAAAGGCAATTATCTCTGCCTGCTCTGTTTCGCTCAGCTCTATACCCAAGCTGCCATCCTCTTTTATCAGGGCTTTATCCAGTGTTTCTGTTTGCTTCACACCTTGTGCATAGTGCTTCAACACCTCCTCCAGCGTGTTAAAAGAGCCGGTATGCATGTAAGGCCCGGTCTTTTCTATATTCCTCAGCGTAGGTACTTTAAAGGTACCCTTGTATTTCGGCAGCAGCACTATTTCATAGTGCCCTTTATCACTTTCAATACTGGTAGATATACCATTGTTCCTGAAGCTGTTATCGGTAAACAAATCCGTAGCATGGCAGCTGCTGCACTTTGCTTTAAAGTTCGTAAGGCCCCGTAGTTCCGTTTCGCTGAGTTGGCCTCCTTCTCCCCTTACGTATTTATCGTACCGGGAATTGGCACTTATCAGTGCTCCCATAAACTGAGACAGCGCATCCGTAAAGTAAGCCAGGTTTATGGTATCTTCCTTATAAGCACTTTTAAACATCCGCCTGTATTCATCATTTGCCCTTAGCTTTTGCAGTAATACTGCCAGGTCTTCATCCATCTCTACCGGATTTTGTATCGGGTTAAATGGTATCTGACCCATGTCGTGTACCCCTCCATCCCAAAAGAAATCCTGGTTCCACATCAGGTTTTGCAGCGAGGTCGCATTGCGCTTACCCAACTGGTTGTCTATGCCGTGGCTAAACCTGTGGTCCGCATGGCTGAATGCCACATGCTGCTGGTGGCAGCTGCCGCAGCTTATCGTATTGTCCCGCGAAAGTATAGGGTCGTAGAACAGCTTTTTGCCCAGGTTGAAACCTTCTTTGGTAAACTTTACCTCATGCTTCATTTCCGGGAAATTAGCCGGTATAGCCACTTCAAACGCACGCTCAGCCATCGGGTCTTTGCCGCACGAAGTCAAAAGTACCATTACGGTCGCCAATAATATCAAATGTATCTTCATAACCACAGAAGTGAGGCAGTGACATGAATCTGCGCAGACGCATTTCATGTCACTGCCCTATTCTTTTCAATTAGTCGTTATGGATATGGCTTAGCTTAAATATGTCTTTGTAGTTGTCGGCAACCACAGATGCATAAGTTCCACCCATAGTCATGGCATGGCCAGCGAGGTCCAGCTTCACAGGACCATCAAATACATCCAGTACATTTACGATTACGTGCATTTCCGGAGTTACATTAGAGCGTACTGTTGCTACCCCATTGGCAGATATTATTTCAGCCGTACGCAGATTGTTTGGGCTTCCATTATATCCGTAGCCTCCCACATGCAGCGTTACTCCGTCAGCAGTATCCATCATGCTTACCGCTTGTGGTGAGTTTCCTTCCAGTTTAAAGAAGATATACCCTTCGTTCCAGCTCCAGTACATATCTAGTGCCGCTGCGCCTTTGTCCAATGCACCGGTGCGCTCGCTTTCTTCCATCCTGCTCCTGGCACTGTCTACACCTATGGTAAACCTGAATCCTTTATAATCAGCAGATGGTATATCTGTTAGCGTAAGTAATTTAGAAGACACGCTGCTTTCCTTTACCAGGAAGTAGCTCTTATCCTGTGGCACTACATATTCCGAGTTGTCAGATTTTATCAATACGATGTTCGATACAAAATACTGGAATTTAGACACTGACACAGTATCGCCACCGGCAGTTACATATTTTGTTCCCAAAACAAGGCCTTCAGTTCCGGCCAGGTGGTCAATTTCTATTTCCAGGTTTCCTTTCCCGCTATCTGCAGCAGCCTCATCTTTTTTGCATGAGGAAACAGAAAGCAATAGGCATAGTAAAGTAAGGGTAGATATAAATGATAATTTTTTCACGATTAATTATTTGTTATGTAAGCAATTAGAATGCTCAACAGGATATGCCCATTGAGAAAAAATACACGAAAGCGGTTTTCGGAACAAATAATTAAGCTATGCCGGCGGGTGCGCCACACCAAAAACAGGTGCTGCAGGTATATTAAAGGTATAGTCTGCCAAATGGCCGTGAAATGAAATATTAAGTCGAGGCGTAAGGCTTACCTGATGAAATACATCCTGCAAAACCTCATCTTTCTCTTTCTGTATCTTCGTCGCAGAGTTTTTAGCGCCTTCTTCGGTAGTTTTCAGCTGTTTGCCCAGGTAGCACTTACCATCGCAGTGTAGTTGTGGCTTATCCTTGTTTATACAAAGCTTTTCTACTATATATTCTTTTTTAATACTATAATAACCAAAGATTCCCAACTGCATACAGTGCTGGGTCAGCAGTATTGTTATCAATAATATGGTGGAGAATATTTTCAAAGCGCGTCAAAGCTAAAGCATACTATTTATAAATTTGAATATTCACCCGAAAACCTTGCCTTTTAATATATAATAAAAAAGCTGAACTTATAAAGAAAATTGTCTGTTTAAGCACCTCTTCACTTAGCTTTTTTTACCAACATATTCACATATCCTACACCGCTTTACACCTGCATTTTTTGTATATTTACGGTTCAGTTTTAATTAAAAAACTATTGTAGACAAATATGAGTCAAGACGCAGAAGCAGAAATCCAGGAACCCAAAGTTGATAATTCAAATTATGTCGCTTCGAACATCGAAGTATTAGAAGGTCTCGAAGCAGTGCGCAAGCGCCCTGCCATGTATATCGGTGATATCGGTTTTAAAGGTCTTCACCACCTTGTTTACGAGGTAGTAGACAACTCTATAGATGAGGCCCTTGCAGGTTATTGCAAAAATATCTTTGTCACCATTCACGAAGACAACTCCATTAGCGTAAAAGATGATGGCCGTGGTA
>DLGO01000075.1 GCA_002482725.1 Bacteroidetes bacterium UBA7692
CTGCGCAAAATCAAGAACTTCGCTACTTTTTTATTGAAAGAAGAAAAGGATAACTTGTCTGATACCGGCAAAAACTACCTGCAAAGGATGCAGGACTCTGTAACCCGCATGCAGCGGCTGATAGAAGACCTACTGGCCTATGCCCGCGTAAAGGACAATAAGCACCAGTTTGAAAAAACCGACCTGAACAAGATTATAAAAGAGGTGGTAGCAGACTTTAAAGAAGTGGTGATTGAGAAGAAAGTGAAAATAACGGTTACGGGCAAATCCGAAGGTAACGTTATACCTTTTCAGTTTCGCCAGCTGATGCATAACCTGGTGAGCAATGCCATCAAGTTTGCCCACGCCAGGCGCCCCTGCGAAATCGACATCCGCTGCGAAACCAAGCCCGGCAGCAAGCTAAGCGACGACCTGGATGCCACCACCAGCTATTGCCACTTCAGCATAGCCGACAACGGCATAGGCTTCGATGCCAAATACCGCGACCGCATATTTGAGGTGTTCCAGCGACTGCACGAGTACGAGGATTACAAAGGCACGGGCATGGGTCTGGCTATATGCAAGAGTATCATAGAGCAGCACCACGGCTTTATCACCGCTACCAGCAAGCTGAATAAGGGTGCCAGGTTCGATATGTATATACCGGCGCTTTAGCAGGTTAAGCCAATAACGGGCTTAGATGCTCTCCAGGTGCCAGTTGTACACCCTTACCAGGTCTTTGTTGGTTACTATGCCGTGTATCAGCCCGTCCTTTACCACAGGTACCGCCTGAAATTTGCCATCGGCCAGTACATCCAGTATTTCTTCCAGGCTGGCATCGGTGCCTACTGTTACGGGGTGGTGGGTCATCACTTCGCTCACCTTAAATTCCTCGTTAAGTGTAGCAGTATCTACCGGTAGTCCGGCGGCTATTCTCCGGCTCAGGTAGGCCAGCATATCGTTTACGCTTAGTATGCCTATCAGCTCATCGTCGAAGGCCACCGGCAAATGTTGGATCTTGTGCACGGTGAAGAATTCTATCACCTGGCTGTATTTGTTGTAGAGGTTGGCGACTATCACGTTGGTAGTCATGATCTGTGCAGAGGTAATGTTGCTTTTCATCTTTGTACATTTTTAAATTGTGAAACAAAGTCCCGGTAAAGGGGCGAATGCGCAATGTCATCTATACTTATGATGATAAGGTGCAATTGTTGGTTGCAGGTTGATAAAAAGAAAAAATACACGTAAAACGACTATTGCATAAAAGTCTGAAAAAGAACTAGTTTTGCGCTGTAAGGTTCCAATAGTGCACAAGAGTAAAAAAGGAGAAGTGGATATGTTGAGGGCTATAATAATAGATGATGATGAGGAGGATCTGGTGTTTATAAAAGAAGCACTGGAGGCTACGGAGTCTTTTGCAGCGGTGGAGGGCTTTACCCATGGCAGGGAAGCGCTGGCGTACCTTTATAAGGCTCCCCATGAGGTACATGTAATAATAACCGACCTGAATATGCCGATGGTATCGGGATTTGACGTGCTGGAAGCCGTGAAAGGCTCGGATAAGCTGGCGCAGATACCTGTGGTGGTATTTTCGACCTCGAGCAATATACAGGATGTGGAAAAGGCTAAGGAACTAGGAGCCATTCAGTTTATAACCAAGCCAAACAGCTACGGCGGCTATAGCGATACCGCCAAAGAGGTATTGGTGCTGATAACAATGTAGGGCATAAAAAAACGCCATCCGTTTTCGGGATAGCGTTTTTTGAGTATAGGTCAATTGCAGGTATTAAAATACTGTAAATGGTATATTGGTAAAACTGCCTGTAACAAGTATCTCGTTGCTAGATCCTATACTTCTTGCTTTGAAAGTAAAGGTTCCACTAACTTTATTTGTAGACTTGTCATATTTGCTCAGGGTAATAGTATTGGCGCTATTGGAAGTTGAATATTGAATATTGGAGTCTTCCTGGTAACTGGCATCGGAATTGTCCATGATATAGGTTTTACCTACTTCAATTTCATCATTACCATTGGGCGCTATAGATACCTCGATATATTTATCCACTTTTGTACTTGACTCATAGAGCACTACGAAAAATTTGTTTCTATCGGTTTCCAAGGTGCCAATGCCATAATTTCCTGCAAACGTGGTGCCGTCAACAGTAGAGGTCCATGATGCCTTGTCTTCGTCTTTATCTTTTTTGCAGTTGGTAAGCAATAGGGTGAATGCAAGGAACAAGCTTGCGGTGATAAATTTCTTCATAATTGAAATGGTTAAATATTAATAATTATCAAGTATAGGGATTTTAAATTAAATATTAGCTTATTGTTCATGTGAAAAAGGCGGAAAATCAAGTCCTATAAAAGCAAAAAAACGCCACCCGAAAATCGGATAGCGTTCAATTTCTTTATACCATAAGCTGATTTATGCAAAGAATGCTTCCAGCAAATTAGGATCGGTTGTTTGTTTCAGCTTTTGCATACACCTTTCTTTTATCTGGCGCACACGCTCACGGGTCAGTCCAAATTTCTGGCCTATTTCTTCCAGTGTCATTGGTGCCTGATTGTGCAGCCCGAAGTAAGAGGTAATGATTTCAACCTCCCTTTCGTTCAGTTGCTTCAGTATCTGGTGCACTTCCAATTCCACGCTCTTCTTTATATAGGCGTCTTCAGGAGAAATGTCATCTGCATTGGTAAGGAAATCGGACAAACTGGAGTCCTCTGCAAAGCGTGCATCGGTAGATATAGTAGGGCCGTTGTTCTTGAAGTAGTCGTTGATATCCTCCTTGCTCATACCTACCATGGTAGCCAGTTCGTCTACGCTGGGGTCGCGCTGGTACTCCTGCTCAAAAGACTGGAATGCACGGGTAATTTTGCTGAAAGTACCTACCTTGTTGATAGGCACACGGATGATGCGGGATTGCTCCACAACAGCCTGCATTATAGCTTGGCGGATCCACCACACAGCGTAGGATATGAATTTGAAGCCTTTGGTTTCGTCAAATTTTTTGGCGGCGCGTATCAGTCCCAGGTTTCCTTCGTTGATGAGGTCATTCAAAGGTAGTCCCTGGTTTTGGTATTGCTTGGCCACGCTGACCACAAAGCGGAGGTTCGCCTTGACCAGAATTTCGAGGGCATCTATATCGTCTTCGCGGATGCGGCGGGCAAGGGAGGCCTCATCGTCTGCGGATAGTATGTCGTGTTTGCTGATTTCTCCCAGGTACGTTTCTATACTCTGGCTATCACGGTTAGTGACTTGGGTAGAGATTCTTAATGCTTTCATGTTTTTTTGTTCTGAAAGCCTATACGCCTCAAAAGCAAAAAAAGTTACGAGCTACCCTTGACAAACAGAAAAATAAGTGTTATGGGCATAAAAAATCCCCTGACCGGTAGGAGAGGGGACTTCGTATAATCTCAATAAGTGTACTTACTTAATGTGTTCTTTGAAACTGAGGCTTAGAGAGTTCACGCAATAGCGCATGCCTGTTTCGGTAGGGCCATCGTCGAAGAGGTGTCCAAGGTGGCTGCCACATTTGGCACACATAATCTCGGTACGCACCATGCCAAACGAAGTGTCGGTATGTGTTTTGATCTTGCCGCCTGTTATCTCTTTATCGAAGCTGGGCCAGCCGCAGTGGCTGTCAAACTTCATATCGCTGGTAAACAGCTCGTTGCCGCAGGCACCGCATACATATACACCTTTATCCTTGTTCTCCAGCAGCTTGCCGGTATAGGGTCTTTCGGTGCCTTTTTCGCGTAGCACGTGGTAAGCTTCGGGGCTTAGAATTTTTTTCCATTCGGCCTCTGTCTTGCTTGCAGAGCTGTCATTTACATCTTTGTTGTCGTCCATTACTGTAGGTGTTTTTGCTGTTTTCGAATCGGATTTTGCATGATTGCCCGTAGTTTGCGAGCAGGCACTTAGCATAAAACAAATGCTGAGTACAAAGGTTGCCATTTTTTTCATACCATAATTAACGATTGAAAGTAAAGTTAAGATTTAAAAGGCCTGGGAGTTTGGGTAGTATTAACAATCCTTGAAACTTTTGTTTCGCACTTGCGTGAAATGAGGCATGAATACTCCCTCTACAATTCAACCGGGCTTTAAGCTATTTACCCCGGCCACATGGAAAATAGTTCAGGCATTGTTTTCTACCTGTCCTGCATGCCAAAGCCTGCAGTATGGTATCACTTACCACAAGGCGGGATTGCCATGCTTCAGCTGCGACCAGCCAACAGAGCGTACCCAATCGGTTATCTATTCGTGCCGCAACTGCGATTACCAGTATGAGCAGTTTTACCCTGATGGTGATACCAAAGAAGATTCTCTCTTCTGCTCGGGCTGCAATCCAAGGTGGTAGGAGTGGGGATTAGGCGCCCAGGTTATTGCCTTCTTTCATTTTCTCTGTTTGCTCGGCTACAGCCAGGGCTTCCAGCATGTCTTTTATCTCCCCGTTCATAAAGGCATCCATGTTGTAGTTGCTCACGTTTATGCGGTGGTCTGTGATACGGCCTTGGGGGTAGTTGTAGGTTCTTATTTTGGCACTTCTGTCGCCCGTGCTCACCAGGGTTTTCCTGCGGCTGGCTATCTCTGCCTCGTGCTTACGCACTGCTGCTTCGTATATG
>DLGO01000143.1 GCA_002482725.1 Bacteroidetes bacterium UBA7692
TTTTCAAATACTCTACCTGGTCCCTGTGTATTCCTTTCATAGTTACTAAAGGGTTTTAGTTTTTTAATGAAAGGCGAATATAGAAAAAATGACTAAAAAAGGAATTTATATTTTACATTAATTGTAAAATATAAATTCCTTTTCTCGACATTAACTTGCTAAAGTTAGCCCTCGGTGCTATCCTTTTTCTTCTTCATCCTTTGGCTCCCAAAGCTCAATGACGTTCCCTTCAGGATCCAGTATATGCACAAATTTGCCATAGTCGTATTCTGCAATTTCATCAATTACAGTTACGTTGTCCTTTTTCAGCTCCTCCACCAATGCAACGAGGTTCTCGACCCGGTAGTTGATCATAAAAGGTTTAACCGATGGATTGAAATATTTAGTATCCTGCGGAAATGTGCTCCATGTTGTAGAGCCCTTTTTCTCAGGATTATCGGCCTGCCTCCACTCAAATGTGGTGCCGTATTCGCTGGTTTCCAATCCTAGATTTTTAGCATACCAGGCATTCATATCCTTGGGATTTTCGCATTTAAAAAATATGCCACCAAGGCCGGTTACCTTTTTCATATAGAACTGTTATTCGATTAAAAAGTATTGAAAGAATGAAATCGGAAAGTAGTCAAATTCATCACCATCAGAAAAGGAATTGTTATTATTCCTCTACGGATAAAATGCAGTAATTCAATCTAACACAGAATAAACAGCACTCCAACAAAATAATTTCCCCTACCACGTTTATATGCCAAACCAAAAAACAAATGAACAAGCAAAAAGCAATACAATATATCCTCTTGGCATTAAGGGCCTACCTGGCATTTTACCTAATAGCTTTTGGTTATGGAAAACTCTCAGGCAACAGGCTTCATATCTCTGCCGGGGAACTGATGCTAAAACCCATCGGCGAGGTAAACAGCTTTTTCCTGGGCTGGTACTTATTTAAAACCAATCCCATAATCAATATCGTAGTAGGTGTAATTCAAATAATGGTAGGTCTGCTCATAGCCTTTAACCGAACGGTTATCATAGGCTGCATCACTGCCATACCGGTATTGCTATACATGCTGTTAGTGGAGGGTTCTTTCTGCTACGCACAGTTTGGTATCAACATCCCCATCCGATTTTCAGCCATGCTCATCAGCAACTTCATCCTACTTTATCGCTACAGGACTATCATAAAAAACACCCTTATCTCATTGGCCGATAAGGCACACAACAAAACTTCTGTTCAATGGTGGGTCTATGCCTGCCTCATACCCGTTGGCTGTGGTATCGATTTTCTGGTAGCAGCTGTCAGCTACCCGTTTAAGCTGGCTATCAACTATTTTGTTTAGCTATTCCTTATTCCTGCCCCTTTCATTAGGGTATAGCGTGCGCACGCCATCGCTTTGCCAGTACTCCTTGGTGTCAATATCCATCACGCTCACCTTACCGGTAAAGGCCGCACCTGTATCTATATTCCATACATTCACAGCATTCATGGGTACATCTACATCATAGTTTATGGTTGGTGTATGGCCTATAAATATCTCCTTAAAAAGCTTCAGTCTCTTAGGATACAGCTCCGAATCTTTCTTTATTCTTACATCCATAGCCAGTGCCATTTCCCACAGCGTCCTGTCCCAGTTGTAGTTGCTGCTATAGGTCTCGCTTGTAGGTCCGTGCATAGAGCTGAAGCCCGCGTGTATATACAAGTTATTCTTCGCATCTATATAAAAGTTCTGCAACGTATTGTAGAAGTCTATATGCCTGTCCATATCCTCCTGTACAAAACCGCTGTAGCTATCCACAGTGCTTTGCCCGCCATACTTCAGCCATACAGGGCTGGCATCGCGGGCATTCAGCCACTCCCGCGTCCAGGCATCGTGGTTGCCCAGCATAAACACGCAATCCTGCTGCTGCTTCAGGCTTATCAGCAGGTCTATCACCTTTGCCGATTCGCTCCAGCCATCTACATAGTCGCCTAAAAATATCAGCGTATCCTCATCCCGCACCTTTGCGCGCAGCAGCGCCTGCTCCAACGCTTTGTACGCCCCGTGTATATCCCCTATTACCAGTGTCCTTGCTCTCATTGTACATCAAAATCTATATACTGTGGTGGTACAGCTTCGCAGAGCCACACCCCATTAGCCGATACAAAAAATTTATGCCCTTCCTTTTCCATCTTTCCCGAGTCTATGGTCAGCACTACCGGCTTGCCCCTCCGCCCGCCTACATTTTTGGCGGTTGCTACATCCGGGCTCAGGTGCACATGCTGTCGTTCCATTTTCTGCAGACCGCCAGTTTTTATCGCCTCTATAAACTCTGCCACGGTACCGTGGTACAGTATGGCAGGCGGACTGGTAGCTGCGATCTGCAGGTCTACCTCTATGCTGTGCCCCTGGTTGGCGCGTATACGCTTACCAGTTTCATCCAGGGCAAATCGCTGCTTGTCGCTGGTGCTTACTATCTCCTGTAGCAAGGCTGCATCCAGCGCATAGCCGTTTGTGCTAACCTTTGCTATCAGCTCTTCCACATCTACCCATCCGTTGGCATCCATGGCAATACCTATGCTGTGCGGTGCATGCCGCAATACATAACTCAGAAATTTACTTGTTCTTTTCAGATTGTTCACCGCCTTACCTGCCTCTGCTTAATCACACAACACTCCCACCTTTTTTGTACAACTCAAGTGGGCATCATGTTCCGATATATAGTTGCCCGTTACGCTACATGCCGAGTCCAGCTTATTATTGGCAAAAAACCATGAGCGGATCTTTTCATTGCCAGGGTCGTAGTTTTCCAGGTATTTAAACGCGCCCGTAGAGTCAAAAAAGAACTGGTAGCCGTTCATCACATTGGCATTGCTACCTGCCTGTGCGCTTTCCTTATAGGTAAAGAGCGATGCCGGCGTTTGGTTCGCATTGAAATAAATGTACCGCGACTCATCGCCCGCCAGCAGCTTTATGCCTGTTATCACCCCATTTGTATCTATATACACGGTAGAGGTTTTGCCATCACCATTTTTACTTTTTATCAATATCTCGGTACCGCTGCTTTTGGTTTCAGTGGTAAAAGGGGCATCCTTTTGCTGCTTTGCCTTTTTGCCATCCGGTTCTACACAGCCTGAAAACATAAAGAAGAGCACCATCATTACCACCGCATATATATTATTCATCATAGCCTTGATTTCTTTTTTGCTCTGTAATGATAGCAATTGAACAGCAACCCGTGTAGCCAAAAACAAAAAAAGCGCATCGTAAGATGCGCTTTCCCTATTATCCATTATTAACCAAAACCAAATTAATGTTCTTCGCCCTTTATGTGGACCCGGGTGTTTCCGGCTTCTATATTCACTTCGCTGCCAAAGCTCCATTTGCTGCACTTTTCCTTCATTTTTTGTTTAAAGGCCTCACGCTCATCTTCGCTCATGCATTCGTACTTGTCCTGAAACCGCTCTTTCCAGGCCTTGCCCTTATTGCGGAATCCAAATCCACCCAGCAATATCTTGCTCAGCAGCAGTAAGCCAGCTGTTTGCCAGAAGCTGAGTACCGGCAGGTTAAAGAGGTAAGGCATCAGCCAGTTCCACAACAGCATGGTACCATATACCAAGCCAAAGAGCAAAATGGGAGCTAGCATTACTACTGCTATTATTTTTCCGGCCTTATTCTTCATACTACATAATTTATTGGTCCACAAAGGAGTCTACGTACAGGTTCTGCAGGCGCTTGCGCAGGTGCAGCACAGCATAGCGCTTCCTGCTCAGTAGTGTATTAATAGAAGCCCCTGTAATCTCTTCGATTTCCTTAAAGCTTTTTTCTTCTATTTCATGCAATACGAATACTGCGCGTTGCTCTTCAGGCAGTTCTTCCAGTGCGCTTACCAGTGCATCAGATATTACCTCGCGCATCATTTCCCTGTCGGCGCTGGTGCCATTAGCCGGCAAAAAGTCGGCTATGTCCAATCGCTCACCCTCGTCTTCGCGCACGGCAAAGTACCCTTCCAGGCTTTCAGGTTTTTTCTTCCTGAAGCGGTCGGTTATTTTATTCCTGGCCACCGTAAACATCCATGAAGCCATTTGCTCTACTGGGCGCATGATACGGTAGCTGTTTACCAGCTCGTAAAATACATCCTGCAACACATCCTCTGCGTCTTCGTTGGATGGCACACGCCTTTTTATAAATTCAAACAGTCTCCTGTTTTCTTTATTAAATGTTTCGCGTATGGCTTGGTTCTGTATATCGGCCATGTTGAGAGTTAAGGCTACTGCGGGTGCGTTTTTCATATTAGATTTTCCCTTTCAACTCCTGTTTTCGTTTATCCTTGTTTTTGGTGACAAACTATCACATTACAATCTGATACGAATTTGCGGAGTTAATATTTTAATTCCTGAAAAAAATAATCTGATTTCATTCAGACAGGGAGGATTATCCAAAAAGCGTGCCCTTAAATTTGGTTATGACAATATGTCGCAGCTGTTATCGGATTTTAGCTAAAAACACAAAAAGGTAACATGCAAGCACGCTACCTTTCAGGAAATAGTTATATAACTGTGTTAAAGTAAAATTCTTAGTGAGATATCCTCGGCATAGGAGGATAGTCGGGCATACCCGGCATCAGCGGTCCAGCGCAGGTAGCTGCGTCTCTGCCCATTATCCTGTGTGGAGGTATAACTTCGTGAGTAGGTTGGTTTATGCTGTAGATGGTAGCGTATATATTTTTCATAAAACAAGACTTTAATTGCGACGATGATTATGAGTATTTATACTTACCCGCCGCCAAAAAGTTTCACTTATCTGAAGAAATATGAAAAGTATATAGTTAAAAAGCCTAAATCGCCAATGTCATCTATATTCGTACCATATAATATTCACCCATGCTCAAGCGAATTTTACTGCTGCTGCTTATCGCCATAGTCATTCTGGCAGGCATTATCACCTACAAAACAGTCACTTTTCAATCAAAACAGGTGAAAGTACCGGAAAGTGAGCATGTGAAAATAACTTATGACAGTTCGGCACTGGCGCGCCTGAGCAAAGCTATTCAGTTTAAAACCGTATCCTACGACGAACCCGGCAAAACTGATTACGCTCCTTTCGACAGCTTAAAGCAGCATTTGATTGTTTCCTATCCTCTGGTACACAAAACACTGGAGCGCACAGTTATCCATAACCACAGCTTGCTCTATTTTTGGAAAGGTAAAAATACGGAGCTGAAGCCCGTACTTTTCTATGCGCACCAGGATGTAGTGCCTGTAGAAGAGGTAAACCTGGCCGAGTGGAAGCATGCACCATTTGGTGGCGAAGTGCACGATGGCCACCTGTGGGGGCGCGGTAGGTTAGATGATAAGAATAGCATCCTTGGCATCATGGAGGCCACCGAACGCCTATTGGCTTCGGGCTATGAGCCGGAGCGCGGCATGTACTTCATATTCGGCCACGACGAGGAAATAGCCGGTATGGAAGGTGCAGCATACGTAGCCCGCTACCTGGAGGAAAAGAAGGTAACACCTGAGTTTTACCTGGACGAAGGCGGACTTATAAGCGAGGGCATAGTACCCAATATGACAGGTGCAGTCGCACTAATAGGCACCGCAGAAAAGGGCTACATGACCGTAGAGGTTAGTGTAAAAATGAAAGGCGGGCACAGCAGCCGCCCTCCTAAAAAGCATGCGCTGGGTACTCTGGTAAAAGCCCTTGCCAAACTGGAGGACTATAGCTACGAGCGCAAAACCAGCGAAACGGTAAGCGACTTTATACAGCACATTGGCCCCGAGCTTAAGTTCCCGCTGAAATCGGTGTTCGCCAACCAATGGCTGCTGGATGGGGTAATTCTGAACGAATACCAGAAAGGCATAGAAGGCAATGCCATGATTCGCACCACAGGTGCTACTACTGTGCTGCATGCCGGGGTTAAGGAAAACCTGATCCCATCTGAAGCAAAAGCCAAAGTCAACTTCCGCATACTGCAGGGCGAAACATCTGCCGGGGTATTGAAGAAGATACATGAGGTAATAGATAATGATACCGTAGTGGTAAAAACCATAGGCACCGTATTCGAGCCGTCGCCCAACTCATCATCTACCGGATTTGGCTGGAAAATATTGCAGAAGACCACCGCACAGGTGTACCCCGATGCTGTAGTCGCACCCTTGCTGATGCTGGGCGGCACAGACTCCCGCCATTTCTATAACCTTACCAAAGACGTATACCGCTTTATGCCTACACGTATGACCGGCGAGCAGCTTGCTACCCTGCACGGGGTGAATGAGCGCATAAAGGTAGACGACTACATGGGCATGATTACCTTTTACGAAACACTCATAAAGAATCTGAATAAATAGAATTCTTACGATAAAGCATTTCAAGAAGCGTCTACATACATTATCATTGCACGACTAAAATTTACCAAAACATGGAACAACAACAGGAAAACCAAATAAACATAGAGCTGGGAGAAGACATTGCAGAAGGCGTATACTCCAACCTGGCTATCATATCACACTCCAGCAGCGAGTTTGTAGTAGACTTCATCCGCATGCTGCCAAACGTGCCAAAGGCAAAAGTAAAATCCCGCATTATACTTACCCCGCAGCACGCCAAGCGATTGATGCGCGCCCTGGAAGAGAACATCACCAAGTACGAAGCACAATTCGGCGAAGTAGCAGAAAACGACCTGCCGCCATTGCCTATGGGTTTTGGCCCCGCAGCACAGGCATAAGCATAAACACAAGAGGCATTGATATTATCAATGCCTCTTGTGTTTTTATATAACGTTTTTACTATTACCTGGCCCCAAACAACATACTACCTACCCTTATCATAGTAGCACCCTGCACCAGGGCTATTTTATAATCGCTGCTCATACCCATCGATATTTCGCGGAAATAGTCCTTATCCTTAAACGCAGCAACCTTCAGATTATCGAAGAACAGCTTTAGCGAGCGGAACTCCTCTCCTATCTGCTGTTCATTATCTGTATTGGTAGCCATACCCATCAATCCGCAGATACGGATGTTCTTCATAGCGGCAAATTCATCCGTGCCCAGCAGTTCCAGGGCCTCCATAGCGCTCAGTCCAAACTTGGTATCCTCTCTGGCTATATATATCTGTAGCAGGCAATCTATTACCCGACCATGCTTTGCTGCCTGCTTATCTATCTCTGCCAGCAGTTTCATGCTGTCTACGGAGTGTACCATAGCTACAAATGGCGCTATATATTTCACCTTGTTGGTTTGCAGGTGTCCTATCAGGTGCCATTGTATATCCTTTGGCAGTACCTCCTGCTTATCGCACATTTCCTGCACCTTGTTTTCACCAAATATGCGCTGGCCCGCATCGTATAGCTTCTGTATATCCTCCGCAGGCTTGGTTTTAGATACCGCTATCAGGCGCGCACCAAAGGGTGCCAGTTCTTTCTTTAATAATTCAAAATTTGCTGTATCCATCTGTCTTATAACCTATATTCGGGGCGTGAAAATACAATTTGGTTTGTTGTTATCGCTTATGGTTTTGCTCACTGCCTGCAGTCAGGGCTTCGACAACTCCATTCCCGAGGGTATCATTGCACCCGAGCAGATGAAACCCATACTGCTCGACATCCACCTGGCAGATGCCATAGGCGACAATGCAGGGGAAAAGGGCAAGGATGCCTCTGCCACTGCCAAACAATACAACAAAGCAGTATTCGCCAAGCATAAAATTAAGCCGGAGCAGTTTTACCAAAGCATGCGCTTTTACGAAACACACCCCGCCGTAATGGATAAAATGTATGAGGAGCTGATGGTGGAAATGAGCAAGACAAATGCCAAAGTAAAAGCAGGGAAGTAACTAAATACAAAAGGCTCCATCGTTGATGGAGCCTTTTGCTTAATGATCAGGGTTCTTTATTACAAAGAACATGTTTCGCCAGAAAGAGAATACGTATCACATGCTGATTTGGCTTGTGACTTCGTAACATTCTTTAATTCAATGTTAGTCTTGTCTCCTGAAGAATCTGTACAAGTACAGGTGTAATCCTTTTTGCAAGAAGAAAAGCTACACATTAGGGCTAGTAGTGCTGCTGCACCGAACATTTTAAGTTTCATTGGTTAGAATGATTTTGGTTTTATAATGTGTCAAAGATTGCCAAAAAAATCAAAGCCCCCAAGATGATAACCGCAAAAAATTTGCCGTTTTTTGACATATTCTTACTAAATCTCTATTTTATAACATAAGAAAGCGATACTATCAGATAGTATCGCTTTGTTATGTTATCTACTTTGGCTTTTAGCCAGGGTTGTTGTTACCGTATTATTAAAGACTGCATGAAGTATAGGTAGAATCCTGCACTATCCTGCTTTCACAACCTATACGCGCATCTTCTTTTTTCACTTCTCTGTACTCAAACAAATCAAAACCTGTTGAAGAGTTGCAAGTGCAGAAGTATACCTTAGTACAAGATGTAAAAGTGCCTGCAAATACTAAAAGTGCTGCTATTATAAAGTATTGAAATTTCATTTACCTGAAAGATTGATTGTTTAATGAAAGCAAATATGAACAAAAATTATAAAAAAGAGGCTGTTTTGATTCTGCGGGTTAAATTCTAAAACAACTACATTCCATTTCAGGAATAATCATATATGATCTAATTCATTATAGTGCAGAATGCAGCTGTGCCTTGTGCCACTTCCTGTGCTTTTCTGTCACATCTGGTTTCTGCTTCTGTTCGGGTTCCATGAATAATAAAGCTTGCATAGGTAGTTGCTCCTCCTGGTTCGGGAATGGTACATTCACATTGAAAATCTTTTTCGCAAGCGGAAAAAAGTGTGGCAAAAAAAAGAAATACAGGAATAGAAATTACCGTTTTCATGGTTATTGATTTCAAAAGTTAATGGTATCAAATATCATATAAAAACTCATATCAAATACCGCTAAGCATCTCCTCCGCTCAGGTCCCTGATAACCACGCTGGCTACAGTACACCCAAGTATCGCAGGCATATAGCTTACAGTGCCTATTGCGCTTTTCTTGTTACGGCCATCTACCTCTACCACCCTTTCTTTTTCTATCGGTTCAGGCGTCCATACTGTTTTTATCCCTGTATAGATACCATGCTTGTGCAGCGCCTTGCGCACGTAGTATGCCAGGTTGCAGTTATGTGTATGCTTTATATCTACCACCTTTATCTGCGAGGGGTCCTGCCTGCCTCCTGCGCCAAATGCGCTCACTATCTGCAGTCCCTTCTCCTTCGCTGTTTTCATCAGCAATACTTTTGGCTGCAGCGTATCTATGCAGTCCACCACATAGTCGTATGGCATTTCCTCCAGCAGCGCTTCTATATTGGTTTCGTCTATATAAATCGGTTTTACGTTCAGTTTTATATCCGGGTTTACCGCACGTATCCTTTCGGCCATTACCTCTACTTTCAGTTGGCCAATGGTTGTATGCAGCGCCGGCAACTGTCGGTTGATATTACTTGCCTCTACCACATCAGCATCCACTATGGTCATAGTGCCTACACCCGAGCGGGCTATCATTTCGGCACATATTCCGCCTACACCTCCCAGTCCCACCATTAGTACCCTGGCATTTATCAGGCGGTTTATCTTCTCTTCCCCCAGCAACATATTTGTCCGCGCCATCCAGGCTGGCACTCCGGTGTTTGTATCTCCCATCTACTGTTTCTCAATTCTTCTCGCAAACTTAGCGACCTTTGCCATAACTTAGTGTAGAGATTTAGCAAATGAAGAAACAGGAGCGCGTAGACTTTGTAATAGAAAAGCTGGAAGAGCTATATCCCAAAACTCCCATACCACTCGACTTTAAAGATGGCTACACACTGCTAATAGCCGTACTGCTGTCTGCCCAGTGCACCGACAAAAGGGTAAATGAGGTAACGCCGTTCTTGTTTGAAAAGGCCGATACACCTCAGGCCATGGTAAAGTTGAGCGTAGACGAAATAAGGGATATCATTAGGCCATGCGGTCTTTCTCCTACCAAGTCCAAAGCCATACATACCCTGTCGCAGATATTGATAGACAAGCACAATGGCGAGGTACCCAACACCTACGAAGACCTGGAAAGCCTGCCGGGCGTAGGCCACAAAACAGCCAGCGTGGTCATGAGCCAATGGTTCCAATTCCCTGCTTTTCCGGTAGATACGCATATTCACAGGCTAATGACCCGCTGGAAGCTGACCAACGGCAAAAACGTGGAACAAACCGAAAAAGATGCTAAAAGGCTTTTCCCTGAAGCAATTTGGAACAAACTACACCTGCAAATTATTTTCTTTGGGCGCGAATACTGCCCGGCACGCGGCCACATAGAGGCAAACTGCCCTATCTGCAGCAAAATATAACAACATTGACAAGCACCCCAACAAATGAAGTAAAGGTTCAGCGCATAGCACTGATAGTAGGTGTCATACTGCTGTTGATGAAGTTCGTGGCCTATGGCCTTACCAATTCCAACACCATACTTACCGATGCGCTGGAGTCTATAGTAAACGTGGTGGCAGGTGCATTTGCGCTCTACAGCATCATATTGGCATCCAAGCCAAAAGACGAAGACCACCCTTACGGCCATGGCAAAATAGAGTTTATCTCCGCAGGCTTCGAAGGCATATTGATAATACTGGCCGGTGTACTTATTATGTGGAAGTCGGTATTCAACTTTTTTGAACCCGCCCCATTACATAAGCTGAATATAGGATTGGTATTGATTGGTATCTCCACTGTGGTTAACTACCTGCTCGGAGTATGGCTGATACAAACAGGTAAAAAAAGCGGCTCCTTTACCCTGCAGGCCGACGGTCAGCACCTGAAAGCAGATGCATATACCTCGCTGGCTATCATTATAGGACTGGTAGTAATCATGATTACAGGTATCGCGATACTGGATAGCATTGTAGCAATTGTTATGGCGCTGTTTATTTGCTACACGGGAGTCAAGCTGATGCGCCGCTCGTTAGCGGGTATCATGGATGAAGCTGATTCGGACATAATAAACGATGTGGTAAAGCTATTGGCCGCGCACCGCCGCCCAAGCTGGGTAGACATGCACAACCTGCGTGTAATACAGTATGGCAGCAAGCTGCACATCGACTGCCACATTACGCTTCCCTACTACTATACATTAAACGAAGTGCACGACCAGATGGAGGAAGTATCCCATTTGGTTAACACCGAATTTGGTAAGCAGGTGGAGTTTTTCATTCACCCGGACCCATGCGTAGAAACATCGTGCAAGCTATGCATACTGGCCGAATGCCCTGTGCGCAAGCATGCATTTGAAGCTGCCGAAGAATGGAACACCGCCAACCTGACTCGAAATAAAAAACACGGACTGGATGAAAAAGTATGAGGGGGTAAACCCATGGACCAAGCTTAGCAGCGAAATTAAATACGACAATCCGTGGATAGCCATAGATGAGCACCAGGTGCTAAACCCCGCAGGTAAGCCGGGCATATACGGCAAAGTTCATTTCAAGAATCTGGCAGTAGCCATAGTGCCGCTGGATGAAGAGCTGAACACCTGGATAGTAGGCCAGTACCGCTATACCCACGACAGCTACGAATGGGAAGTACCCGAAGGTGGCTGCCCCGAAAACACCCTTCCACTAGACACCGCAAAACGCGAGCTGCACGAAGAAGTGGGGCTGGTGGCCGACAACTACGAGTTGGTACTGGAGATGCAGCTATCCAACTCTGTAACAGATGAAGTATCCTATACCTACATAGCTACCGGACTGAAATATGTAGGCGAAAAACCTGAAGAGGATGAGGTACTGCACATCAAAAAACTGCCCTTTATCGAACTGGTAGCCATGACCATGCGCGGCGAAATACGTGATGCACTGGCTGTAGCCAGCATACTGAAGGTAAATGCATTATTGAGGGAAAGAGGTCAGCTAAAATAAGCTACTCCTGCTCCGACTTAGAAGGCACCATATATGCTTTAGCATAGGCCGCAGCCACCGTGAGCAACCCTAAAATAAAGAAGGCTATAGCATAAGGCCGCATACCATCCTTATAAAAGAACTCCCCCGTCATCCATATAGAGTTGGCCGTAATCCAGAAGGTAACTGCCAGGTTTACCAGCATATCTTCTATATGGCTCCTGGTCTTCCATGTAATGTAGATAGCCAAAGTGATAGTGGGTACGATCATGATCATACCTGCCAGATGAATATTTGCCACCCAAAAAAGATCCTTGAACAACCAGAGGATAATGTGAAAGTTCTCCGCTTTCTTAATACTTGAAAACATCTGCGGCCCTTATTTGAATGGTATCGGGTAATACAGGTAAAACCTGTCGCCACGGCGCAGCGGATAGCTCCTTGCACTGCTGCCTGCCACACCCGGCCCATTGAACTCAGCCTGTTTTACCATGCTTATCTTAGCCACGCGAAACGGGTGATTGACATGGTACACCGTATCAAACTTTTCGCTGGTAGAAAAAGTCAGGTAGTTCCTGAACTTCAGGAAGCTGCTATCCTTTGGCAGGGTGGAGCTTATCTGGGCTACATAGTTGCCTTCCTTTAAGGTAGATGGTACAGATTCTGTAGTAAAGCGGTTAGCATCATAGTCTATATAATCAAAGTTAGCCAGGTGCATGAACCGGCGGGTTAGCTGCGAGTTTGGCGGAATAAAGGATACGCGCTCAGCTTTGGTGTAAAGCGGTGTTCCAACTTGTATGCCCTGGTTCATACCCTCATTAAAGGCATCTGCCTTTTTAAATTCATTCTTAGTATATGTAGTTACCGAGCTGTACAGCACATTACTATCGTAGGCAAAGCTTTGGTAGTAGGCAGGTATGGTAGTAGCCGTGGTATCTATCCAGTAATCGAACTTAGTACCATTGATGATGCCCGCGCTGCGTTTCCAGTCTATATAGATAGGGACATTCAACTTATTGAATACCGCAAAGCTCATAACGCCACGATTCTCCCAAAAGCAGTACACCACTTTCAGTGTATCATTTTCGAACTCTATGGCCTTCTCCGTCTGCCTGGCTTTTTTATCGGGGCTTTCTACCTGCACCACCTGTATCCAGTTGGTAGCACAGCCGGACGAAAGCAAAACACAAACTACTAAAAGGTAGAGCAGGCGCATGAGCAATATTTTAATCGCTAATGTATAGGAAGATTGTGGAAGGGAGAAGGAAAAAAATTGAAGATGAGGCTACCTGTAGTTTAAGCTGCATTATATTACTTGGCAATCGTTATTGCTTTAATACTATACTGCTTACCTTCATCAGTGGCTTTTACAAAATAAACTCCCGCATTCAGATAACTCAAATCTAAAAGGTGCTTCGTGCCAGAAACATTTTGACTATATACCAAACCACCTATACTATTATAAATACTCAATTGAGCTTGGGTTGAATTATCGAATTGAAGGTTAAAAACTCCTGTCGATGGATTCGGATAGACATTAAAAGCACGAATATTTGATATTGAATTTATACCATATATCAATATCAGGTAGCAGTCGGATGTGTCTTTGCAATTACCCTGGGTAATTACAACCGAATAAAATCCGTTGTGCGTTGTAGTATAGCTTTGGGCAGTAGCACCTGATATAGCTTGTCTATTATTATCACAATTGAGCCATTGATATGTTGCTCCGCCCTGTAGCGAGGTAGCCGTTCCCCCTTGAACCGACAAGTCAGTTATAATAGGAATTCCACAAGCACTATAGCGTGCAAAAAATCCATCTTTAGTTGCAATTGCCGTTTGTTCTCCCGATGTATCTATGGGATTAAAATATACCTGTGTTTCAAA
>DLGO01000153.1 GCA_002482725.1 Bacteroidetes bacterium UBA7692
AATATACCTGTGTTTCAAAATCACCTGAGGCGTAAACATGCCCCTGCTCATCCACTGCAATGGATCGCATACGATCTGTGCTTGGCCCACCTATCTGAAATGCCCATTTGTAAATTCCAGCAGTATCATAAGCCGCCAGGAAGGGATCACTGTTTCCATAGGAAACTATTGTTGCAGTGCCGGCAGCGGGGTTAAAATCACAGGTACCACTTGTGTTTCCTCCCAAATATATTATATTATCACTACCTACTTTTACCGAAGTCCCCACCTGTGCAGATGTCCCTCCAATAGATTTAGCCCAAACATACTTACCTTCCATATTAAACTTAGCCAATATTATATCGGTGCCGCCTTTAGAAATAAGCGTATCTGTTACCAAAGGATTAGGATTGGCATCTAATCCAGTAGTAAAAGAACCGGTAAGGTATATGTTATCATTTTTATCCAAATCTAAACTCCTACTGGCGTCACTGCCTATACTGCCAATACAGTGCGCCCATACATAATTGCCGGCTGTATCATATTTTGCCAAGAACATATCAGCACCACCTTTTATTGAAACAAAAGCCGAATCTGAAGAAGGGTCAAGATCCAGTTTAGCCAGAAAGTCGCCACAGACATAAAGGAACCCTTTTGAGTACTCCATGCTGTTTATTTCCTCATTAAATGCCGTACCCATAGTTTTAGCCCATATATAGTTACCATCCTTATCGTACTTGGATATGAATATGTCGCGATTAAGCACATTCCTGAATGTATCTACAACGGCAGACGCATCAAAATCTACTAACCCACTAAAATATCCTGACAGATACACATTATGTTGCTCATCAGTAGTTATAGCAGATGCCACCTCACTATTTACACTACCAAAACTATGTGCCCACAAGTAATTACCATTGGCATCATACTTGGCCAAAAAGATATCGAAAAGCGCTACCGGCGTAAGGTCTGCCGTATCAGAAGCAGAAGGATCAAAGTCGATAGTGCCTGAGTAGGAACCGGTAATATACAGACTGCCCTGCTTGTCAATATGCAATGCCATAGGCGTTGTATTATCCATAGATTGCCTGTAGCCCCTTAGCAGTTTTACCCAAAGGAAACTACCGGATTGGTCATATTTGGCAATATATGCTTCTGGATTGCCATAGGAAACTGTATTGGTGTTAGCACCTGATGGGTCGAAATCAACACTATCAGAATAAGTACCTGTCACATAACTATTACCCTGGGCGTCAACTACAATATCAGAAACACCATCAAAAGCATTGCCTCCAATACGAACCGCAAAATCGTAAGCAGGATTTTGGGAATAAACGAGTGAGCAGGAAAGCAAAAATACCAAAGTTAAAAGGTTTTTAACCGCAGCCATAGCATGCTTATAAAAAGGGAAAGTAGTTTTCATCGTGTGTGTTTCTAAAGTGGTATGAATAAAAATCGTTTGCACAGTTGATAGCTGAGCACGAGTTTAAATGATCTTGTAGAATGAGCTGGCTTTAGGGCGCATACATCTAGACCATAATCAAATCTAATAATTTTGGATTTGTCGTTTAGCGATTTAACATTCAGTACTTCCTCTAAACCATAACCTACCACCGTTGTTATACCAGATAAGTAACCATCATGGACGAATACAACTTCAGGGATACCGCCACCTCCGACCATATCAAAATAGAGCGGCTGGATGCCGAACATGTTGATTTTGAATATGAGCATACCGACCTGCATCAACCTAAAAACAGTTTTAAGGTTTCCGGTGTGGCGGAAGATATAGATATGAATCCCTCGACAGACCTTGACCCTGCACACGAGGGCAATATTACTGCGCGTTTTACTTTCGTGTGGCAGGGAATAACTTTGCATCTTTTGCTGCCGGTGGAGCCGACCGACTATATGGGGTTGGAGTATCTTTCGGCCAATGGGATACGACATACCAAAAAGCTCAAATGGAAATATACCTGCCGCATTTAAAGATAACCTTTTGACCCAATCCTTAAAATTATTACCCGATTCTGACCAAAGCATTACATAAAGTTAAAATATAATGAGTAACTCACGGGATATCAACAATTAGGAATTAGGCAAAAAAATTGTTCCTAACTATTGAAATAAGCGTATTTTCGTCACCGCATTTTTAAAAAGTAATAAATTATAAAATGAAAATTTTAGTTCCCATTACGAAGGTTCCGGATACTACATCTAAGATTGCTTTCGTAGATAACAATACAAAGTTCAGCACCGAAAACGTGCAGTTTATTATGAACCCGACTGACGAGTGGTATGCACTTACCAGAGCCATCGAATTGAAAGAGAAAAATGGCGGCGAGGTTGTAGTAATCAACGTAGGCGGTAAAGAAAACGAGCAAATAATACGCAAGGCTTTGGCAATAGGCGCAGACCGCGCTGTATTGGTAGAGGCTGACCCACAGGATGCTTACCAGGTAGCTGTACAGATCGCAAACCACGCCAAAAGCGAGGCTTACGACCTGATCATCACCGGTAAGGAAACTATCGACTTCAACAGCTTCCAGGTTGGTGGCATGGT
>DLGO01000039.1 GCA_002482725.1 Bacteroidetes bacterium UBA7692
AATGAGCTCGAAGCCCTCTATCTGCAGCAGCAAGCGGGCGTGAAACTTGCCGAGGTGCCCAACGCCAAAGAGGCCGATTTTTACCTTATTCATCATATCGTGCTGCTAATATATCGGAGGCGGGGGATTTAATGGGGATTAGTTGGATTTATTGCGCATAAAAAAGGAGAAACTGAAAGCTTCTCCTCCGTAATATGTTAAAGGTATGGCTTACCTGTAGCCTTTCATATCGTCTTTGGTAGCCGGCGATACCCCTACCCTTCTGCATACCTTGCCTGCAAGGTGGTTGGCCTGGCGGCAAATGCTGGCCAGCGGCACCTGGTGCGCCATGGTAAGCGCAGCTATGCTGATAACCGTATCGCCCGCGCCGCTTACATCGGCAGCATTGATGGGCTTGGCAGCCACTATATCCGACTCGCCTGCTTCGTTGTAGTAGAATATGCCATGCGGGCCCAGCGTTAGCATCAGGTTGCGGAAACGGTTCTTGCGTTTCAGCTCCTCAGCCGCTTCGCGCAGGGAGTTGATGTCCTTGGGGTTTATCTTTTGCTGTATGGCAGCCGATAGCTCCTTCAGGTTTGGCTTAAACAGCACCACGTTCTGGTACTCGAAAAAGTTTTTCTCTTTCGGGTCTACAGAAACAGGGATGGCGTTTTTGGTAGCTATCAAAAGCACCTGCTTTATAATGCGCTTGGTAAGCAGGCCCTTGTTGTAGTCCTGCAGCACTATCATGCTTATCTTTTCCTTTTTCAGTATATCCTGTAGCTGGCCCAGCAGTTGCTCTTCGAGCTCGCGGCCCATGTCCTCGGCATCTTCTTCGTCGTAGCGCATTACCTGCTTATCTTCGTCGAATATGCGGGTTTTAACCGTAGTGGTCCTTTCGCTGCTCTGTATCAGGTGGTTGGTTTTCACCCCTTTCTCTTTCAGCAGGCGCACCAGCTCGCGGCTATACAGGTCGTTGCCCGTAACCGAAAGCAGCACAGGCTTTCCGCCCAGGCTTTTTATGTTGATGGCCACATTTGCGGCACCACCGGCACGCATCTCTTTGCTGTCTATTTCAACAACCGGCACAGGAGCCTCCGGCGATATCCTGTTTATTTCACCAAACAGGTAACTGTCTATCATCACATCGCCTATTATCAGCACCTGTGTCTTAGAGAAGTTGGATAGTTTCAATACTTAAAGCGTCTAAATTGTTATTGTATTCTTGTTTGTAGTTACGCAAGCTTTGCCAGCGCATCTTTCATGCGTTTGCAGGTTTCGCGCAGTTTTTCTTCGCTTGTGGCATAGCTAAGGCGTATGCAGTTTTTGTCGCCAAAAGCCTCGCCGCTTACCAATGCTATTTTGCCTTCTTTCAACAGGAACATCGACACATCTTCGGGCGTGTTGATGGTATCGCCATTGTACGACTTGCCAAAGTAGCTGCTGATATCTGGGAAGAAATAGAACGCGCCATCAGGCAGGTTCAGCTTCAGACCCGGTATTTCTTTCAATAGCTCGTACACAAGGTCGCGGCGCTTGCGGAATTCCTTTACCATGTTGTAGGTAGGCGTGGCATCTTCCAGGGCAGCAGCTTCACCGGCTTTTTGCGCTATAGAGCAGGTACCCGAGGTAAACTGGCCCTGCATTTTGTCGCAGGCTTTAGCTATCCAAAGTGGCGCAGCTATATAACCCAAACGCCAGCCTGTCATGGCATAGCCCTTGCTGAAACCGTTTACGGTAATCACGCGCTCTTTTATAGAATCGAAAGAAGCAAGGCTGCTGTGCGCTTCGCCTGTGTAGTTTATAAACTCGTAGATCTCATCGGCCAATACATACACGTGCGGGTTGCGCTCCATAACACCGGCAATTTCTGCCAGCTCTGCGCGCGAATACACCGAACCTGTAGGGTTACAAGGCGAAGAGAAGATAATCATTTTGGTACGTGGCGTTATGTGCGCCTCCAACTGCTCCGCAGTTACCTTAAAGTCCGTTTCTATGGTAGTTGGTATTTCCACGCTTATACCTTCTGCCAGCTGCGCTATGGCAGAGTAGCTAACCCAATACGGGGCAGGCAGCAACACCTCGTCGCCCGGGTTTACAAGGCAAAGTACCACGTTGGCAATGCTCTGCTTGGCACCGGTGCTTACTACAATCTGCTCGGCAGTGTAGTCCAGGTTGTTGTCGCGCTTCAATTTTACGGTAATGGCCTTGCGCAATTCAGGATAGCCCGATACAGGCGTATAGTGGGTATAACCCTCGTCTATAGCGCGCTTGGCAGCATCCTTTATATGTTGAGGCGTGTCGAAATCCGGCTCGCCTATGCTCAGGTCAATAATATCGTGGCCCTCGGCTTTTAGTTTTCTGCTAAGCTGAGCCATTTTGATGGTGGCCGATTCCTGCAGGTTTTCTATCCTGTCAGAAAGTAATTGTACCGTAGTTGAAGTCATATTATTTTTTGTAAAATCGCTGCGAAATTAAAGTGCTTGAAGTTTGTTTGGGGATATTTTTTCAGTCTTTGGCAAATAATGTTGAAAATGGCTGCTATCTGTTGAAAATCAATATTTTACAAATTGTAGTAACTTTTACGCTTTACTGTGCAATATTTGCACCCGTATCGGCAATATAAAATTACCATGAAAATAGGAATACTCGGCGGTGGACAATTAGGCAGAATGCTGCTGCAACAGGCGGCAAACTATGCAGTAGAAACCTTCGTACTCGAAAAAGACGCTACCGCTCCCGCGGCTGCCCTTTGCCACCACTTTGTGGCAGGCGACATTACCGACTACGACACCGTGCTGGCCTTTGGCAGGCAGGTAGAAGCCCTTACCATAGAAATAGAGAACGTAAACGAAGACGCGCTCGAAGTGCTTGAGCGCGAAGGCGTTCGGGTGTTCCCCACAGCATCGGCATTGCGGACTATCAAGGACAAAGGCCTGCAAAAGCAGTTTTACCTGGACCACAACATTGCCACCGCAGATTTCATACTGACCGACAACAAGGCCGCTACCTCCGCCCATTCCAACTATCTGCCCGTAGCATGCAAGCTGCGCAAAGGCGGCTACGATGGCAAGGGTGTCGAAATCATCCGCACTGCGGCCGATTTCGACAAGGCCTTCGATGCGCCATCGGTACTGGAAAAGCTGGTGCACATCGACAAAGAGATTGCCGTGATAGTAGCCGTGGGGCAAGATGGCGAAGTAGCCGTGTACCCCGCTACCGAAATGGTTTTTGACCCAAAGTACAATCTGGTAGACTACCTTGTATCGCCTGCATCGCTTACCCCTGCCCAGGAGCAGACCGCCCGCCAACTGGCCCGCGAAGTTGCGCTTGCGCTGGCATCTCCCGGCATATTTGCAGTAGAGATGTTTCTGGACAAGAGCGGCGAAATCATAGTAAACGAAACCGCTCCCCGTGCGCACAACAGCGGCCACCATACCATAGAGGCCAACTACAGCTCGCAGTACGATATGCAGCTGCGGATTTTATTGGGGTTACCTCTTGGTAGTACCGACATTATACAACCTGCGCTAATGCTCAACGTTATTGGTGCCGAAGGCTACAAAGGCGCTGCCAAATACGACGGCCTGGATAAGGTGCTACAGATAAAAGGCGCTGCGGTGCACCTGTATGGAAAAACGACTACCAGCCCCGGCAGAAAAATGGGTCACGTGACCCTGATGGGCGAAGACCTGCAGCAGTTGGTTGCCGAAGCAACAGTCATCAAAGAAACTTTGCGCGTTATTGCGTAATCACCTCTTTGCGGATTTTATCCAGCGCTTCGAAAATTTTGTCGAAGTCCTCCTGAAAAATCAGCACGCTGTGGCGCAGGAACTCCTAGTTGTCTTTGCGGCTTTCGGTTATTTTTATCAACCTGTCCCCCTGCTTGTTTTCCTTTAAGTCTATGAAGTACGTCCGCTTACCGGCCGATACCTTTTCCGAAAAAAGAAGTTTGTCTTCGTTCATCATAATGCAAATTGCTTGTTAGGCGAATTTAAACTTATTATCCTGCACTTGCAATAGGGGCACTTTTCGGCCTATCCGGCATTTTCCAGCTGCTCGTGCAGGGTAAATTTATAGCCTACTCCCCGCACCGAGTGAAAAAACACCGGATTGCGCGGGTCGCGCTCAAAATACTTGCGGAACGACAGTATGAAATTATCTATGGTCCGCGTGCTAGGGTACACATCATAGCCCCATACATAGTTCAGTATCTGCTGGCGCGACACTACCGTATCCATTTTATCTATCAGCAGCTTCAGCAGCGCAGTTTCCTTTTTAGTCAGCTCGTATTCCTTGCCGTCGAAACCCTTTGCGCGGAAGGTCACAAAGTTCACCTCATTGTCGCCAAAGTTATAGGTCTGCAGCTCCACTTCTTCGCGGGTTCCCTTCATGCTGTGCTTTATCAGCACGCGGGTGCGCAGCAGCAGCTCCTCCAGGTTAAATGGCTTCGTCAGGTAATCGTCGGCACCCAGCTTCAGGCCGTTTATCTTGTCCTGGTGCGAGTCCTTTGCTGTCAGAAACAGGATCGGGATTTCGGAGTTCGTCAGGCGTATTTTTTCGCACACCTCAAATCCGCTCATCTCGGGCATCATCACATCCAGTATTATCAGGTTAAAGTGCTGCTGGTTGTGCTTCTTTATAGCATCCGCACCATTCTTGGCAGTTATCACCTCATAACCCTCCATTTCCAGGTTCATTGTTATCACATCGAGTAGGTTTTCCTCGTCTTCTACCAATAGTATACGTGCTGCCATGGGTCTGTTATTTTATAACTCAATATTACTACACAGAAACTATAGTTGTGTCACACAAGTGTAAACTCTTAACAGGGTTTGGCACTTTTTGTTTATAGCTTACTTAGGCAATACAAACTCCACGTATACCGTTACCTTCCCTTTATTCACATCACCGTTTGCAGACCTTATTACCAGGCTCCTGTTTGCCGTAGCCACACTACTCACCGCGTTATACACCATACCGGTATTCACCTGGTTCAGCATGGTCGGCCTTATCAGCTCCGCGTCATTTTCGCTCATGCCAAACGACAGCAGGGCCGTTGGCTTGCCTTCTGCACTGCCAAAGGTTTTGATGCTCGTAACCCGTGCACCCTTAGGTATCAGGTTGTACTCTGCTCCATGCCCTGCCACCAGAGGGTCTTCGTCAAAATCATGGGTTATGGTAAACCAACCCTTTCCGCCATCTATTGTCTCATTCTCTACATCATGCTTAAATCCTGTAAAGTCAATATTCACATTATTAAAGGTACAGTTGGCCAGCTGTATATTGTCGCCATTTCTCAGCACCGAACCTTTCTGGTTTACTTTTTTTATTTCCTTATAGGGGTCTGTCAGCTTCCATCCGCTTAGCTCCGACTGGTTCTGTATCAGACCTACTATTTTCGACATTTTACCGCTTATGGTATTGTTCACGCACTTAGAGTAGCCGTTTTGCAGCAGTAGTTCTATTCGCGAATCATCACCTGCCAGATTATTGCTGTCGCACACATCAAACTGCTTTTGGTACACATTATTTATCAGACAGTTTTCACCCGAAATGGTGTTGTAGTTCAGCTTGCAGTTTTCACCACTGTGCAGATCCCAAAATGCAGAATTCCTGCCGAGTATACGGTTGCCAATCATCTCCGAGTTATCGAACAAATCTATAAACCCAAATACCGGATAGCCCGATGCGTTTGCTACCGTATAATTGTTCTTAAACCTGCAGGCATTATTCATGGTAATAGCTGAAAAGCTCGACTTATGATTTTCACCAACATTGCCCGAAAACTCGTTTCCGGAACCGCGCATATCTATCTCCAGAAACTTGCCCGAATTGTTCTTTATAAACGCTACATCTCCCGGGGTAGATATCCTGAAGGATGAGTTCTCTGTCCTGTTATTCATTACCCCGCTCAGCATAGTGTTGTTCATACCCTTGTCGCCCATAGGCAGGTATTGCAGTATCTGCCCCTGCCCTATTCTGGTAGGTACTATATAGCTGCTGTTGGTTACAGGGTTCAGCACGTATTGCAGCGACAGGTTCGCATCTACCACTGCCGGAAAAATCTGCTCTGTATAGCCACTGCCCGCACCTTTTGGCAGCTGCTTCATGGGTGCTGCCAGGTGAAAGTCGTCCAGCACCCTCGGGTTTACCTTGCTGCCCAGTGTATTTACCCAGTAGTGGTCCGCCCATATCACCATTTCGCCTCCGCCTATTGTTTCATTCTTGTTTATATCCAGCTGCCCGCGATTCTTACCTTCGGATGTGTACTCCGGCACCAGCAGGCTCAGGCTGCATTGCGCATCAAAGGCCGCATTACTTATAGTATGCACATAAAGCCCGTTGTGTATGCCCTTTATCAGGTATATGGCAGGGTATGCCAGCGACTTGCTTTTAACCGTATTCAAAAATGTCTCCTTGTCCGAGGCTATCACCTCATTTACTCCCGGCTTTTTGCTGAGCTTGCCCGAGTTATCTTTTCCTGCAACATCTTTAAAAATGGAATCAGATGCTCTGAAAGGTAAATTGCCGATTGCATAAAAGTTGAGCGCAAACATAGCCCCCAACAGGGTAATAAAAATCTTCATGTTATAACTTAACAGGTGGTTTAAAAGGGGGTGTTATATAAAATTACCTATATCATTAAAAATTAATGAATTAAGTAACGCAAATTTAATAATTCGTATAGAGTATGCTTGTTCTGTTAAAGGTTGCACTACTGTCACATTAGCCATTTACAATACATGTAATCGTGGTTCTGTCAGCTTTTTGTTAATTCATTTCATTTTCCCAACAAGTACCAAAATTTTCCCAATTTTCCTTTATCATAATTTAAGAGGTCTTAACATTACCAAATTGTTAAAGGAAGGTTTTAATGCAGCTCAAAAACCCGGGGCGCGCTCCGCTGTCGAAAGGCCACCACTACTTTATCTAAAGGCTGTGCCTACGGCTCATCATCGCACCAGCACCAGCACCATCCACTCAACCCACATGACACCAAAATATTCAACTACCATTTAGTGTCATTTCACCCCTGTTTTCATATTAACCCGCTCATTTACAACACCCTCTATTTTAACATCAAAAATAATTTTGATGTCATTTAGTGTCACTTCCGCTGTTCGGGATTTTCTGAAAGAAATCCCGACCCCAGGGTTCTCCGAACCCGTCTCCTTCGGCCGAGCAGCATTCTGTTTTCCCATATACCTGTTCACCCCTTCCCCTCTAAATATCTTGCGGTACTTTTCCTACTCCTTGCTGCGGTATTTTTAAACCCACCAAAACACCCCACATCACCTTCACTACCAATCAACTACAACACATTCCGCTGCGGTATTTCTTGCGGTACTTTTACCTGCAGCACCACAATAAAACCTGCGGTAGTTTAGATTCAACAAGCAGAGCGTAGCAGCGCTTGTTTCACCTAACACCTGTCGTCGCGTGTTATCACCGTACCAATCATTTAGCTGTTACCATCCTGCCGTGACACCAAAATGTTCCACTACCATTTAGTGTCATTTTCACCTCTATTTTCACCCTAACTCACTCATTTACAATACCATCCATTTTGACATCAAAATTATTTTTGATGTCATTTAGTGTCACGCCCATGCCGACACTTCTGTCGGTAAAACCTGCGGTACTTTTCGCTCCTCACATTTGTTAAAAAATGGCGGTGGATGGCGGTGAGTGGCGGAATTCGCACTTTTTGATAGGTTTTCCGCCATTCTTGCGGTACTTTTTTCGACTCAAACCATTACCTACCAACACATTCACTCAAAATCCTGTCGGTTAAATCACCATCAGAATTGTCGGCTTTTTTAC
>DLGO01000030.1 GCA_002482725.1 Bacteroidetes bacterium UBA7692
CGATACGTATTCCGCATGCTGGCCATGAAGGTGATCTTCGCCCACCCGGAGCGCGCAGGCTATGCACTGCAGTCTGCCGACCTGTACCAGCCGTACACTTATAATACTGTGTCTGTAGACACCCCGATAACCGATATAGCCGCCTTTGCTGCGCAGTTTGGCTTACAGTACAAACACATCAAGATACTGAACCCATGGCTGCGCGATGCGCACCTGCATAATAAGGAGCACAAAACTTTTTTTATAAGAATTTTGGACCCAAAGTAAAAAGTGCTTGATAATCTCAAAGGAGATTTTATATTTGCACTCCCTTTTTAAAGGAAAGGTTTGGTAGCTCAGTTGGTAGAGCAGNNGCCCAGATAGCTCAGTCGGTAGAGCAGTAGACTGAAAATCTACGTGTCGGGGGTTCAATTCCCTCCCAAACCACACAACAAGTTTCAAAAACTTTCAACTTCGTTCAAACCCGCGCCAGTCGCGGGTTTTTGCTTTTTCACCCTTTCCCATAGTTTCAGTTTTGCACGGTAAATGTCTCATAAACGTTTCACTAAACTTTTTAAACTGTTTCACTGATGTTAAAGCAAGTTTCAATCAAATTTTTCCCTAGAACCGACCAATTAGCCTCTGGTGCAAAAATTCCACTTTATGTAAGAGTTATCCTTGATAGAGAGAAGTTTGAATTCTCTTCTAAACAATTCATTGACAATATATTAGAATGGGATGATTCGACCCAAAGAGTCAAGAAAAAGCCTGCGGTGAATGCCGCACTTTCAGAGGTTGAACACCAGGTCAATGAGGCCTACAACTTCCTGAAGTATCATAATAAACCGCTAACGAAACTTGCTTTAAGGAATCAGCTTAGAGGAGAAAAGGTATATAAGCAGCAATTGATTGATTTCTATGAAGATTTCTATGAAAAGCATATTAAAAACAATAAGGAGTATGCTTCGGCAACTAAGAAGACATATGTATCAACATTAGTTCACCTAAAGAATTTTCTTTCTCTAAATGGGAAAAGTAAAGTCAGATTAACAGAAATTGATTTGGATTTTATCAAAGATTTTGACTCTTATCTGGTAAATAGAAGCATAACAGATAAAAAGGGTCTGAAAAAAGTTCTGCCGATAAGTATCAGATTAAATTAAAAACAGTCCTTTTCAAAGCGGCTGATAAAAATCTAATTGATAAGAACCCATACACCGAGATTAAATTCAAGACATCAGAAGGCAGGTTAACATATTTGACACCAAATGAACTTGACAGATTGGAAAAGCTTGATTTAGGAGGAAATGAAAGTTTGATACGGGTAAGAGATATTTTTGTATTTTCTGTCTATACCGGTCTTCGTCATAGTGATGCTTCAGATGTCTGGTCCTGAAATAGCGATACAAAAAAACATCGTTATGGAAGATAATACAAAGCGTTATGAGAAACGCACTCAAAAAGACTACAGCATGTCATTAAAGCTTCAGATAGTCCAATCAATTGAAAGAGGTGAACTTAGCGCTACGGATGCCAGAAGGAAATATGGCATTCAGGGCGATTCTACCATATTAAAATGGTTAAGAAAATACAGTACATTTGATTGGGAGAACCAGACTCCCAACCATATGCCAAAATCTCCGGAGCAGAAGATAATGGAGCTGGAGCAGCAGCTCAAGTTGCTTGAAAAGCAGAAAGCTTTTCTTGAAGAGCAGGTGAAAACAGCAGATAAAAAGGCAACCATATTTGATATGATGATAGACCTTGCGGAAAAAGAATACAACATTTCTATCCGAAAAAACTCCTTACCCGGACAATTGACCAATACAGAACGGAAAACAAAGAAACGGTAGATTCCAGCTGTAAATTGTTCGGGTTAAACAGGCAGGTTTATTACCGTTGTAAACAAAGAAACGAAAAGCGCAGCGTGATTGCCGGACAGGTTGTAGGACTGGTAGAGTCTACGCGGCTCAAGATGCCACGATTGGGAACAAGGAAGCTTTACCATATACTCAAAGAGTCACTAAAGGAATTGAGTGTAGGCAGGGATAAGTTATTTAACATTCTGAAAGCTAACCAACTGACCATCCGCCCAAAGAGGAACTATAGTGCAACAACCAATACCTATCACCGCTTTTATAAGCACACGGATATGGTTAGCAGTTTGCAAATCAACCGCCCTGAGCAGGTATGGGTAGCTGATATAACCTATGTTGGCAGCAGGGCAGCAGGCAGGTACCTGGCATTAATAACCGACGCTTACTCCAAAAAAGTGGTTGGTTATGACCTCTCCGAGAGCCTCAGCGCAGATGGCTCATTGAGAGCATTGAAAATGGCTTTAAAAGGCAGGGCTTACCCGGGCCGGGAGTTAATACACCATTCAGACAAGGGAATACAATATTGCTGTGACCAGTATCAGCAACAACTAACTAAAGGGAAGCTCAAATGCAGCATGACACAAGGGCATGATTCATACTCCAACGCAGTAGCAGAGAGAGTTAATGGAATCATTAAAAATGAGTTTGGACTGAAAGATAATACTAACCTGGAAATTATGCAAGCTATAGTAGCTGAAATATACAACGAGCAAAGACCGCACCTATCATGTTCATTACTAACACCTTCTGAAATGCACAAACAAAACCAAACACCCATGAAAACATATAAAGCAAAATGGGAAGGAGGGTTGACCCTCCTTCCCATTAATTATCTATTTTTACTCAATAATCTGTATCACTTTTTTAGGACGACACAATAGGTGCCATGATAATAGAGAGGGAGCGCCTACGTTGCGTAATTGGGTAGTACCATGTTCACTTTTCTGCATTTAAAATAACTCAATGAGATTGAGGTTTGAATTAATATTATTATTCTTGGTTTACAACTCAGAACCTTAGTTGAATGTAATGAACCTTAAGACCCTTACTTTCTACCTGGCTTTTGTAGCAATGACCTGCTTTTGCGCGCAAGCGGCATTAAGCCAGGTGGAGGTGTCATTATCTAACAATATTAAACATGCTAAAAGCCTATCAGGCGTATTGGATGTCTATGTTTCGTCAGATTCCGGCAACATTCTTAATTGTACTGAATTAGAGATAAAACTAGAGCACAGCATATATGGAAATATCTTATCAGGGTATTTTTTACTCACACCACTCGATAGTTTTTCAGCAGTAATCAAGGCATCTGATTCATCCATTATTGCAACAGCAAATATTGACAGCAGATTTTTCCTTGACTTTTTAGATAAGGGTAAGTTGCCTCATGGAAGATATTACATGAATATTGCTGCTATAGGAGATAGCTTAGGATATAGCACAACCCAATCTTTTTATATAGCAAAGACAGATTCTGCCATAAAGAAAAAGAAGCTATTCACCCCATACCTGGATATAGTTTCCAATACAAATTATTCCTACTATGCCGGAGCTCCACCTCCTAATAACGCGAGAGACGCCTACATGGCTGTAAGTGGAGGCGTAAATGTCATGAATATTCCCTTCGGGATAAATATGTTGCTTACCTCAGACTATCAAACCGTTAATTTTGGGTATACGCCTGTATTCATGGAGCTGAACTCAAGTAATTTCAGAAAGGCACTGGAGGATAGGTTTATGGATAACATAAAGAAAGACCGGTTTAAGATGCAATTCTCTCAAAAAAGGCTTGAGGGATTAATGAAACAAAAGGACAAAATGATGGAGCAATTGGAGGCACTCAAGAAAAAACTTCCGGATAGCGCCAGTATAGGTAAAATGGCATTGCCCATCATATCAGCCGATAGCATGGGATTGATGAATCAGCTTAACCTAGGCCCGCCTCCACTGGAATCCTTGGATTCGATTCCTGATATCAGCCAGAGAACAAAAGCTTTGAAAGGCACTATAGATAAATATACCAGTAAATTGGATAGCACTATTTTAAACGATACTATATCCAGCAGCATTCGAAAAGGAATATCCAAGGCTGGCGATGCTCTTAGAAGTTTTGCTGACAGCACTTCAAAAGTTATACGTAGGGATACATTGAATAAATACGCTCAAATATTGAAGGCAAAGGATTTGAAAAGTTTTGGAACAGATAGCCTTGTCCAAAACCTGAACATGAATAATCTTACTAAAGTACTGGGGAGAGATTCTAATGTTACTAAGTTCATACCCAAACAACTTAATGCAGGGCAAATAGGAGAGTTGAAGAATAACGGAATTAATGGTTCTATTGATTCCTTAAAAGGCATTGGTATAAAGAATATATCTGGTATTGCCGGCAAGGTTGTTAAAGATAGTGCACTGCTCAAGCGGATAACCAAACTAGAAACCGGTATTGAGGAAATTGACCAGCAAACAGAAAGCCTAAAAAAGGTTTTGGGCTCGCTGGATGTAACATCGCTGACGAAAGATTACAAAGATCCCGCCAAGATCAAGAACGCAATATCAGGAAGTAAATATTTCAAGAAGGCTGAGCGGTTGCTGTATTCTGTCAAGAACCTGAAATTAGGTTCTTTCTCGGTCAATGGTTCTAAATATTTCATGTCAAGCACTCCTTTTTTAGGTGCCGCTGCTGAATTTGATTGGAAAGGTTTGTATATCAGGGCACAGGCTGGTGTTATACAAGGCAATGGGAAATTTATTGATAAGCTGAAAAAATCAAGGGCAAATGTTTTTGTTGCAGGGCTGGGATACCACGCCTCAGAAGAAAAGTACATACATGTACTTTTAAAAAGAACAATTGAGAAAGATAGTATGGCAGAAAGTACAAAAAAGATTCTTTCAAAGAATTTTGTACTGGGTTATGAATCAGCATTCAGCATAAAGGAATATCTACAGTTTAAAAGTGAACTGTTCTTATGCTCCTATTCTTCCTCAAACTTTGAAAATGGGATTCCGAAAGAAGGGCGAATGCTCCTGGGCCTATTTGTGCAGAAGGCATCCCAGCCAGATATGGGAACAGTATTTGCAACTAATAATTCTTTGGTGTTCCACCTCGGCAAGCATGTGGATGTTAAGTATTTAAATAATATAGTACACCCTTATTTCCGTAACACGGGAAACTTCATATCCGCGCAAAACCTAAACCAGCACTCTGCTCAGGTAAAGACAAATCTCTTTAAAAATGCATTGAAAATTAATGCAGGGTTTGATTACATAACGCAACTGATACCTGAGAGGCAAAGAATTTCAGTTTACAGGGCGAATGGAGGAATAAGTGCTAAATGGAAAAGCATACTTGTCAATGCAATAGTAAACTACAGCATCAATGGGAAATACTCGGAATCTTTAGTATATAATCTGAATTTGACCAAGCAGAATAATTTCAAGTATTTATTATTAACAAATATTTTATATTTTAGCGGCAACAATATCAATCAAGATACCCTAAATACTATGATCGGAACCGTTGGCCACAACTTTCAGGTTAAGTATAAGCAGCAATGGCATTATTCTAATTCGACTGAGTTCAGGTGGGGTAATGGTTTATACCAATCAAAAACATTTACATGGAGGGGTAACCTCTCATTTGTTCCCAAACCCGGAATAACCCTTAATGCACAGCCAAATATTTTGTATGACCTTAAACGTTCCACAAGGATAGGTGGCGATATTTCCATGGGTCTGACCATGGTAAAAAATCTGGAATTAGCATTCAGGTGCGGATATGGCAGATATAACTCATTTTCGGAGAATATTGATTTTCACCAGATATCCGGCTTTGTATCCTGTAATTATAAATTATAACCAATACTAACCTTAATACACTAAGTCCATTCAATCCAATGAAAAATATGAAGGTAATTTCCAAGATAGCTCTTCTGTTTGTAATGTGTATAGGGAGCATTGCTGCTATGGCAGCGGATATAGTAATGCTGCCCTCAATTCCAGGAACACCTGCCCGTATAGAAGATTTATGGAACCTACAGGTCATATTTCCACAGGGCAGTATTGACGCTAACGCATTATATGAAGTTGAGCTAATTTTAACCGAGGCAAGAAAAGGAAAATTATTGATTGAGCGCACTAAGAGCTTTAAGTCTACAGGTACAGTTATAATCAATGGTAATACGGTTAGCGACTTTAAACCTTTTAATCATAAACTAAGGAACAACACATTTTTTACGGCCTTGCAATCACTTGAAAGGTTCCCAGCAGGCTCGTACAATGTTGTTTTCAATCTGTATAAAAAATCACCTGGTGGTGGAGAGGAGGTCATGGGAAATGCAGAAACGGACTTTTCAGTAGATGAGTTTAGTGCCCTGCTTTTACAGTACCCTCCTGATGAAGACACAATAAATGAATTACTACCCACGCTTAACTGGCTTTTGCTCGGGCAAAAGGGAGCAAATTGTTCTTTTGAAATGGTGCTTAAAGAAATTCAAAAGAACCAGACATCTACTGATGCCATGTTGTACAATGCTATCTACAATACCATAAAGACAGATAATATTTTTTATCCCTATCAGCCTATTGACAGGATGTTACAGGAAGGAGGGCATTATGCATGGATGGTGAAATACCTATGTGATGGGAAGGCAGTATTAAATTCAGAGATATGGAGCTTTACTATAAGCAAAAAAGGACTAAAAAAGAGGCCTTATATAGATCCCGATGCTTTCATTAGGCTAAAAGATATTGAGGACGGAGGAACAATAGTCATAAAAGACAGGATATTAAAAATCAGGTATCAAACACCCTTGATTGATAAAGATAAAGTGCTGAATTACGCTGTAACAGATGATAAGGGCAAGGAGGTGATGAATCCGTCCATCTACCCGCTCAAAGTCAATTCCGGTGATAACAGATACCTCATCAGCCTGTGTGCAGAAGATGGCTACTACCTGAAATCAGGCAAGTACAGATTCTCTGTGAAGGATGCTGATGGAAGAGTTTGGTTTATGAATTTTATGATAGATAATAATTCTGCCTGCAACTAGTAATGACCCTTTTAAATTAAAGTATAATCCGATGTCAGCATTTCACCAGCGTTTAGCAACAGCCTTAACGGTATTATCCCTCATTTTACTTATCCTGATAGTCGGGATTCAGGACATTATTGCAGGCGGAGCAACATCCCAACCAGAGTTTTCAGGATCATCGGGTGGTGGCGATATGGTGGATCCTTTTACGGGAGATTTCAAGTATTCTATACCACTGTTCTATATGGGTGGATACCCTATTAATCTCGGTTACAACGCTGGCATGGGCATGGAGGAAGATGCCAGTTGGGTGGGGTTTGGCTGGAACCTGAACCCGGGGAGTGTTACACGGTCCATGCGTGGATTGCCGGATGATTTTGATGGAGACTTGGTAAGAAAGGAATTTTCTCTGAAACCTTATCGGGTAAAAGGGTATACCAGTAACGTGAAAGTAGACGTAACAGTCCCTATAAAAGGGATTGATATTGGCGTAAGCCCTACAGTGAACTGGACGGAGGCAGAAGATTCTTATGAAGGTTCAATATATGGATTCGGAGGAGGATTGGGGTTGAGTGCAGGAGTAGCAGGAGTAAATGCAGGATTTGCATGGACGGCAAATTACAATACAGCTGCAGGGTACAATTCTTCTATAACCCCATTTCTTTCTGCAAGTGCTTCAGGCCTTTCCATGGGTGTTAGTGCTGGTTTGCTAAATAGGAACAGCAGGACTGGACAAAAAACTAAAGGGGTGAATTTTTCTATTGGAATAGCTGAACTGGTCAGTGGCAGTATCAGTAATTACAATATACCAGGCACTGCATTGTCAACCACTGTTCCAATGTCCTTGTATGATTTCTCAAAAACTGAATACAGTAAAAGCGTACAGGTCTCGGTCAGTGCTTTCGGCAATGGTGTAGGTGGTGGATCCCAGCATTTTGATAATACGACCCAATTGAGGACAAAAGACTACTATTTCTCAGGGCAGGGTAATCTATATGCAGCAAGCAATTACCAAAGGGGACGTGGATTTCCTAAAATGGCAGATTATAATTCTGTGTATATGGTAGAAACATACGACCCTCAAACGCAGTTCCTTCCACAACCCCAAACCACTACCGACTTGTTCCTTGTAAATAACCAGGAAGGAGGTGGCGTATTTAAGGCTGAACGGACCGACGTGGGAATATTCAGTGTTCCTTATACTTCTTTGGAATCAAACCAGCCAATACCAGAGGCAGGAAGGGATTTGGATATAAAAATCTCATTTCCTATTTGGGGATGGGGCAACGTGAAGAAGAGTTATTATAACACATCAAGAAAGGGACCTTGGAAAGTTGCTGTTGGGGATAAAATATTTTTCAAGAAAACCCCTGCTTCTGTTGAAGATATTGTCTCCTTTAAATCCCTATCTGACGTAACAGCACAGGATCCTTTTTTCCTGTCAACTATTCAAAATGAAAATTTATTGATCCCTGATACGGGAGATTTTGAGGTGACAGCTATTAATGAATCTGCACCATCTACGAATTGGCACAGTACGCAGAACATAAAAAGGAAGGAAATACTCAGCTATTTAACCGCTGCAGAAGCACAATATACTGGTAGGAGCAAGCACATCAAATTCTGGGCCAGCACACCATCAGGCATGGAGCCAAGAATAGAGAGCCGCGTAGATACGGTAAGAAAGCCGCACCACTTATCTGAATTGCAGTTTGTTGGCAACAGTGGTTCCCGATTTGTCTATGGAATACCTGTGTATAGCTTTGTTCAGACAAACCACAGCTTCAGCATAAAAACTAACCCATCTTTTATTAACCATGCTACATTCCCGACCTTGGTAAATTATATGGATGTGGAGGACAGTAAATCAAATACGAGTGGTAAGGAGAACCTGTATATGAGCAATACCTTGCCTGCTTATGCCACAAACTATTTGTTGACCGAGGTGTTGTCGGACAATTATATTGATGTCAATGATAATGGCTGTACCGATGATGACTATGGGGACTTTGTAAAGTTTGAATACCAGAAAAGGGAAAATGCCTTTAAGTGGCGCGTACCAATGGGTTTCTCGAATAACTGCGCCTATCTGGATAAGGGATTATATTCCAATGAGGCGGATGACAAGGCATCTTATTCATATGGGGAAAAGGAGTTGTGGTATATCTACTCAATGGAGAGTAAGGATGAGATTGCTTTTTTTCATGTGTCGGAGCGTTTAGATGGCAGGCCGGTTACAGGAACTAAAGGGGCAATCAATATTACTACCGGTGCAGGGGATGGACAGCAAAAACTGGATTCAATAAAAATATACTCAAAATATGAGTGGAAGTCCAAAGGTGCTCTGGCTGTCCCTATCAAAAGGGTTCACTTTGAATACAATTATGATTTATGCATAACATCACCAAACAGCCTTGATGTTCATGGGGGTAAGCTGACGCTTAAAGCGCTTTATTTCACATATGGTAAAGACTATAGTGGAAGAGACCATAAATACACATTTGATTATAAGAATAGTGCAAATTATAATGAGAGCCGGATGGACAGATGGGGCTCCTATAAAGGATCACCTGTAGATACATTTTTCCCATACAACCTGCCATTTAATGAGTTCCCATATACTTACCAGCATAATGTCACTAACGATGCTGCAGGTATGTGGAACCTGAACAACATAGGATTACCTACGGGGGGTAATATTGAAGTGGAATATGAAAGTGATGCCTATGCCTATGTACAGGATAAAAAAGCGATGCAGATGTACAAGATCGCAGGTTTTGTGAGTGAAATCCCGAGTGAGGATAAGAAATTCTATCCTACCACAATAAATGATAATTACAATTCCAGTGATTTGTGGGATAAAGAAATTAATGCTGCAGGTATAGCTCAGAATACTAATAAAAGCAGGAAGCAGAGCCATATCATAATAGTGGAGATGCCGGATAATACATATGAATCTTATGCCAATGCCGTCGAATTTTTCAACAGGGACAGGCAGGTATTGTTCAGTATTGTAGCCGAGATGGACAATAACCGGCCGGAGCGGGTAAATGGTTTCGCAAAAGTGGCCAGCTATGGCAGGATATTAAATGAGGCTATATCCCCAATGCCAAGTAGTATTGGTTTAGAACCAAGCAAATACATGTACATAGAAACGGTGCTTCAACAGGATGACAATGACGAGTTTTCAGATGCACCATCGGCTATGTCGTATTATACCTGGCAGTTTGCCCTCAGGGAATATTCCAAGCTGGTATATAACACGGAGAATATAGACAGGTGGGCAGAGCATTCCCAGGGATCCAACCGTGAGATAAGAATGGACCATAAGGGTGTATACAGGATAATGGAAAAGAAAGGAATCGGCAGGAATATTTTACTGCGTAGGTCCTGGGTAAGGTTGGGAGCCCATCAGGGATTCAGGTACGGAGGTGGCCATAGGGTTAAATCCATAACCATGAAGGATAATTGGCATACCCTTACAGGTACCGAACAAAGCCACAGCTATAGACAGGAGTATAAATATGAAACAGAAGATGGTAAATGTTCGGGTGTGGCTTCATATGAGCCATCTATAGGTGCGGAGGAAAATCCTTTTAAAATCATTGAGCATAAATTTATCGAACAGTTTGGCCATGGGCCAGATAAAGTTAAAGATGTTATCGGGCCTATATGTGAGAACTATTATCCTAATCCTTTGGTAGGGTATTCCAATGTTAAGGTTATCAGTACGCCGCCTTCCGGTAACCTTATAAAAGGCAATGGATCTGTAGAGTATGAATTTTTTACAAGTAAAGATTTCCCATTTGTAGTTGACAAGGAATCGAAAACCTCATTTAAGTCGAAAACCTCATCGAAAACGGATCAAACAACTTTTGCTATTGATTTATTGTCATACCCTGTTGCCCCACCAAGTAGCTTTACGCACAATTTGTTTGCTGGAACACAAGGATATAAAATAGAGACCAATGATTTTCATGGAAAGATGAAGCGGGTATTATACAAGGATGAAAATAAATTTGTGCTTAGCTCTGTAAATGTAGCCTATTCAGCAAATAATCAGTTCATGGCATTGTCAAAGGATGGTTCTATTGCCAGCCATACATTTGGTAAGAAAACAGAAGTAGCCATAGAAACTTATAATGAAACAGACATTTCTATTAAAGGCTATGAAGCGAAAACCTGGAAAGTATTTTTAATCATACCTATACCAAGGACTAAAGAAACAACGGTTTCAGACATAAAGAATATATCCTACTTCACGAATGTGAAATCTGTAAACCGCATAGCCATGCCTGAAAGCGTTACATTTTCGGAGAATGGTGTTTCTTACTCTGTATTGAACAGATTGTGGGATAAGGAAACCGGGAATGTGATTGTAAAATCGGTATCCACCAAATTTGAAGATTCTTTATACCAGACATCAATACCTTCTTACCACACTTATGATGAGCTGGGTCCTTCCTGCGAAAATTTAAGGACCTCTGCCATGATAACGATAGATGAAGGGTCTACAACCTTGGGGGATAATAAATTTGCACAAGGTGATGAACTTTTGCTTACCAGCCATGTGGAGATGTGGTATAAATACACCAAGGCTTGGGTACTAAATGTAAATTCATCCACAGCAACTATCGTAGACCAAGATGGGGCATTGATTCCTGACGGGGAGTATAAATATTTGATAACAAGATCAGGCAACAGGAACAGGACAAGTGAGAGCATGTTGGAGTTGCAATCTAACAAGTACCCTGCAACTACCACAGGGCCACATACAATTGAAGTTAATGGATCAAAGAGGATCTTAAGTGCTTCTGCCATTGAGTATGCAGATGACATTAAGCTTCCTTTCGCCGGGTATAAAACACCCATCCCTGAAATTCAGACTTTAAATACAACAAAAGCAGAGGATGCGTGGGATGATTTTATTGCAGATCTAAATTCCCTGATAACAATACCTAATTCACCTTCTGTTTTTAGTACATTAACCAGCAGTGCCAGGTACTTAAAATACGACGGGCACAGAAGATTTGCATGGGGACTGAAGGGAGAGACATCGGACCTTGTACACTTACCGTTCAGTATTGCTTATTTAGAGAGTATACGTTATCGCAATATTAAAGAGTCGATGCTGACTATAAAGGTGATGGATGGCGCATCACTGGATTTTGAGCATGTAACATTCAGCAAAATAAAAGGAAGCGGAGTTAATATTGATGAATTTGGGATAGATAATGACGAGGCTATGTTTCTGTTTGCTGAAGATGCACTCGGAGTGAAGCATTTAGTTAGGTTTGACTGTCCTGACATAAACGTTCTAAACCAGCCAGAGGTTTGTACGGATGCCTCATTGAGGAATGACTGTATTATACTTGAAGATGAGCAGGTAGTAAATCCCTTTGTTAAGGGATTACTAAACAACAAGCTTCCCCAAAAAGCTTTTGTGTACCGTACAGACAGGCACTATGCACAAAATACGTCCTCTGATTTTGATATAAGAACTGATGGTTATTATAATGATTTTGATAGCTATTGGGTTCCGGGTACAATCAAATGGCAAAAGGGTGGCTCGCTTAACAAATGGCTGAATACGAATACCTCTACCATCAGGCACCAGTCTGGTGCAGTTCTGGAGACGGTTAATGCTATAGACATACCTTCAAGCCAGCTTATGGGATATGCAGATAATCAGGTAGTAGCTCAGGCGTCTCCGGCTGCATATAACCAGATTTTTTATGATGGATTCGAAGACTATGATGTATATTCTACAGTTGAATGTGCTACTTGTGAACCTCAAAGAAAGGCAGCATTCCCGGATCCAGATAAACGAGTTTACAACATAGATAACCTTACATCAGAGGTTAAACACACCGGAAAATATTCTTTGAAGTTTACCACTTCTTACATTGATGTTCCTGGAGAGTTCTTAGCGAACTTTACTGCTAAGTATCCTGTGGCATCATCAAGTGTAGCCGGAGGTACACCATATAAGGTCGCGGCAAGCCAAGGTCTTCCGACATTCGCACCTGGTCCGGGGCGGTACATTATAAGTGCCTGGGTTAATAAAGGTACAGTTACAGATTATAGTTATTTAAGGCTAAAAGTAAGATTGACTAATTCAACTACTACAGAGGAGTTCAATATGCCAGCACTATCCTCCTCCCTGGCAGAAGAGATCGAAGGGTGGAGAAAGGTGGAATTTGAATTTAAAATTACCATGGAAGATCCGGAGGAGATAGAGGTTTTGTTTTCTATAAATAAGGAGTTCGAGTCGCATATGTATCTTGATGATTTCAGGTTCATGCCGCAATACTCCACGATGAAGAGCTTTGTATATGATAAAACTTACAATAGGATCATGGCGGAATTGGATGAGAATAATTATGCTACATTTTATGAGTACGATACCGAGGGTAATCTGATAAGGACAAAGAAAGAAACGGTTAGGGGAATATATACAACAGGAGAGTTCAGGAAAAACCTGAATAAGTAACTACTGTAAAAAAATAGCAATGGAGTTAAAATTAATGATGCTGATGCTATCTGCGATATCTGCAATAGGTATAACAGGAAAGGGTGCACAACAAATAATGTCGGATATAAATAAGGTATACGGCAGGGCTGTGCCATATGAATTGACGATTATAATGGAGGAGGAAGGTGTGAAAGCTAAGCCAGGAGATACGATAAACATCAGAAGCAACGCCCGGAATTTTTATATGACAAATGGGCTTACTGAGGAGGTAATGACACGAGGAATATACCTTACTGTGAACCACGATCAAAAGAGCATGAGTATAGAGAAGATGGATTCCGGTGCCAGGGAATGGAAGACCACCTACATAGATGATTTTATAGCACAGTTAAAAGAGATTAAGCTGGATACTTGCCTGCTTTACAATCCCAAACCTGATTCAATGATATTGGTGATGAGCTATATGGCTACCAACCTGTATCTGAGCTATTCGGACAGCAGCAAAAGGATACATGGATATGAAATAGAATCTTTTAATATAAACAATATGAAAGAGAGAAGTTTGAGCAGGGTAATCTACGAGAAACAGGTATTCAGCAAACCATATACAGAGAAGGATTTTCCTTTGGATGACTTTATAACCATAGGGAGGGATTCAATAAAGATCAATCAAAAATATAAAGGCTACTTCTTCAACTAACTTAAAGCACCGCTATGCTACTAAGAATTCTTACTTTTTGTTTTTTATCTGCAATTGCAATGACGGTGATGGGACAGGAAGAAACTGTGACCGTGACATCTGCCAATTATGTTACCTGGACGCCATGTACTACCCCCTGCACAGGCGAGGTTGCCTTCAATACTACAGGTTTTACCGTGCCTGGGATATCAGACAATGACGCAGTGGCTCCTTACCCATATGTATTATTTACACAAAAACGTGGAAGGGTAACATTATCAGTTGAGCTGAACAGGAATTATTTTACTGCGGATAACTTTACCGTATCTGTACCCATTAACATAGAATGGCTGGATGATGCTTTAGTTTTGCATACGGAAACAGGAACACTAACTGTCGAATACTTCAGCGACGGCACTGCCAACGTGCAGGGGATAGACCATTATATTGTAGAGGGTGCTGTGGCAATGGAGGTAGAAGTAGGTGCAGCAACTATTTTGACAGGGGGTGTTCCGCTGGGGTACACACCTGAAAATATACAGCTACATACGAGTATTGAAACGGTAAAGAACAAGTATATATTTCCTGATGCACCTACTGTGAGCAGTACACCTATATCAAGGACGGATAAGGGCTACCTTTTTTCGTGGAGTACCTATAACCCTATATGGCCAAATACTACCTACCAGGTCGAATGGCTGCATACAAATGATGTGAACGCTACAAGCTGCGTATTTGAAGATAACTCATCCAGGGTGCAGGTTGATGGTACGGCTTTCCTGCTACCGGTGATATACGGAGAGGGTAAACTGATCGCCCGGGTGAGGGCAGTAGGCTACGACCCCACTGATCCTAAAAGATTAGTTTACTCAGATTGGAGTGTGCCGGATGTAACTAACAATCAGGATGGATGTTACCTGATAACATCCGGGAATGCTTTTGAACCAGGTATGAACTGGGACTATAGCGTAGCATTTGACGATAATGGTAAGACTACCGAAGCGATAAGCTACTTTGACGGAACAATGCGCAACCGGCAGAATATCACCAGGGTAAACTCAGAGGATAAGAAGACATTGGTACAGTCTACGATATATGATTATTTCGGCAGGCCTGCTATACAAACCCTGCCTGCCATGGACCTGGACGAGAGTACAGAACACAAGCTGGAATTTAAGGATAAGTTCAACAGGCCTGAAGAGAATTCGTCTGTGGAGTATACCTTCAGGAATTTTGATGGTGATGAAAGCACCAGCCTGTGCGGGGAAAAGAAAGAAGGCGAAATGCACCCCGACTATGGAACCGACAGGTATTATACGGATAATACAATAGCAGGCAATGAGAACCTGCCCCAGTCTTTCCGCTTCCCTTTCAGCAGGACAACATTTGAAAAGAGCCCGCTGAACAGGCCTGAGTTAAGCACCCTGCCAGGCAGGGACCATACCATCAACTCAGGAAGGACCACAAAATACCTGCGTGCAAGCGCAGCGGGTTCCCCATTAAGAAGGCTATTTGGTGATGAACAGCTTGGGTCCCTGGATAAATATTATGTTGAAGGGGTGATAGATGCCAATAAAACAACTTACTTAAGCTATAAAGATGAAAACGGTAGGGTTGTGGCTACATCCATAGCAGGAGAACCAGCTACAACAGCCGTATCAACTGCCCCGGACGGTGAAGCATTCATGAATGCTATAACGGTAAAGAGCGACATTATAAGTGAGTACGGCTCTGCTACCATAGAAACGGATGATTGCATTAGGCTTCACCAATCGGTCTACCTGCCATCAGAAACGGACTATAATCTGGTATATAACTTAAATGAAACAGAATATTCGGATCTGGCATGTGTGCCTGATTTTTGCTACAGGTGCAAGTATAAGCTGAACTTCAGCATAAAAAATGGCTGTGGAGAAGAGCTTATTACTAATGAGAATACGCTGAACCAAAGCATAGGCACATGGGATACTACCTGCCTTACAGGTGAAGAGCGCGTGAATTTTGATCCGGAGCCGATAGACATATCACTGCACCTGACAAGTGGCCGGTACATGATAACCAAAAGGCTATGTATCGATAACTCAGCTGTGGAGCAGTATACCGACCATTACGTAAAGAACTATGAGTGCAATAATACGTACAACGACTATCTGGACAGCTATCTTGATAACCTGGCGGTTGAAGGCTGCTTCCCGGATTGTGCCAGCTGTGAGTCATTTGTAGGGCCATACAGCAAATACAATGAAGAAAACAGGCGCGATGAACCAGGATATATATACCTGACAACAGAGCAGTATAACAAAGTAATAGAGAGGTGCAGTACAGCCTGTGATAGGTTAGATGACATTGGCGACCGCTGCGAAGACCTGCTGGAAAAGATGAAGGCGCAAATGCGTGTAGGAGGACAATATGCCCCTAAGGATGCCAACGGCGCACTGGACAAAAACAATGTGTACTCCGTGTACTATACCGGATCGGGAACTCCCAAGCTGAACATATTGTATAATGATGCCTCACTAAACTATATAACCGAATCCGGGGATGGTAAGGTAGAAATTGATGGCGAGGATGTTGATGTACACGACCTGACACCTGAGCAGTTTGTGGAATTGATGGGAAAATACACTGAGTGGATTGATGAACTAGTAAAAGCACACCCAGAATACTGTAAGTATGAATATTGCGTGAACACCCCTGCTGTAAAGAACGGCTTGATGTATGGTGAGTTGATGGAGCGCAGCTCAAAGTACCTTAATGCCAATAGCAAAGGTTACCTGAATCCAGTAGATAGCTATAACCCGGCAGGGCATACAGGCATTGGCAGCACTATAGCAACCAATACTGCATCCAAAGATCCGTATGCATCTCAGACTACCACTATGGCTACAAAGATGAACAACATAAATGGCGCCTCTAAAACTCTATGGCAGGAGTCATTTGCAGCTGGCAACGGCAACCTGCAGCTGTCGAACAAGGGATGGGCACAATTCCGGGAGTATTACCTGAATGAGCGTGGATTGTTGCTTGATGCTGAATTTAACACCCAGGTAAGCGGTAGTTCTACGTGCGCTACATGGGCCAATAATATAGAGGCACAGGGTACAGATTTTAAGGCTGTATTTGATTTCGGAACCACCATGGATGAAGTGCAAGCCGCGCAAGGTGCTACTGTAATCACCCCGGCAGGCGATTTTGACGAGCAAGCCGCTAGAAATGCAGCTAATAGTGCCAATAGCGCAAATAGCATAGAAAGCTGCCACGATTATATACCTTACTGGCAGGATAAGCTGGCTCCTTGTGGACTACCGGCTTATGACCTGGATATACTGGTACAGAACCTGGAGCAGATATGCATAGCGGGGTACGGGCAAAACGGCTCGCCATTTGGCAGCACCTATACAGGTGCGAAAAAGGGTATACTGCTAACGGGCTATACTAGCTTTGAGGATGCCATAGGCGGCAAGCTTAAACAGCTGAATATACCTTGGACAACGAATTGCAATCCCTATATGCTTAATAAGCCGGATGTGGGACTGAATACCGACTACGGCAGCATGGCGCCGTTGGATAAATGTGCCTGCGATTCTGTAAACATCTATGTGTACCAGTTTGCGCTGATGCATGCAAGTGACAGCGTGCCACCAACCAGAGTTGATCTTGATGAGTACCTGATGGCCCACATTGGAATGAAATTCGACAGCAGCCTGATACCAGCCTGCAGAAGTATGCGCGCAGCAGCTACGCCACTTATGAATTGCGAAGAACTGGCAAATCTGTACAGGCAATATCTGATAAGAGAAGGCCTGCCGCTAACAACGCCATTTATAAAGGCAAATATGGAGCGCTTTACTACTTATGTAAATCAAAAAAAGAATGCGCTGTATACAACAGAAGCAGTTACCACCAGGCTTGGGGAATGCAACGATTATTTTTCAGGGACCAGACAGCCGTTCCTGATCAATGAAATGAAATTTGACTACTGGTACGATCGCTTTGTAGTGCAGTACCCGGTCCAGCCTGACCTGAGCATTACCATCAACGCAACCGATTTTATAAATTATGTAGATACCAGTGAAACACCCGACTACAATGGCTATGGTATATCGCTTCTTACCATCGGTGAGGTGGGAGGCCTGTACCAAAAATATATATTGCCCACCAATATATTGCCGCTGGTTACAAACCTGAATACCACTGCAAAACTGTTTAATCTGGCGCTGGATGCAGCACCCGCCCGTGTAGTGATGATAGATGCAGGCGACTCCATACCACCGGTGAACCCACCGGGTGCAGGAAACTGTTATCTGGACTCAATAGTAATATCGTACCACAACTATGATCCCGAGCTGATATTGGAAGACAGTCTGATAAATATTTATACGCATAAGTCTGCGGTATACAATACCCACTTTGCAAACTATACGGAGTTCAGGATAAAGAACAAGACCAACAAGCAGCTGCTGATAAATTACAACATAACCGAAACTACGGGAATAGACACTATAGAGGTGGCACTGAGTGGTACTGGAATGGTTGACACATTCCGCGGATGGGAAGGTTCGGATGCCATAACCATAGGCGGCAACACAGAGCCCGACATGGGGGCAGACTCTGTGAGGTTCAGGCTGAATGTGGGTGTGTATATCGACAGCCTGTGGGCAGACTCTGTTTCTACACAGCGCTTTGTGGCACCGCTATCGGCTAACCCTACGTTATCCACCAACCTGAACATATCTACAAGATACCACTGCGACAGTGTGCCCGGAGACTCGTATGGTATGGAGTTGCACAATTATGGCAGCATACCCATAGACTGGAGCGCAGTGAGCCAACTGACCCTGCTATACCCATCGGACGATGAGACAACCATTGGCAATCAGGTAAACCATGGCGAGGGCTTCTTTACCACCAGTATAAGCCCTGCACTTAAACATCTGGGTGTATACTCGCACCTGCCTATAGGAATACTGGTACCTTCAGACCCGCCAATTACGGACGACTCGCTGCTGGGCGCCAGCCCTGCGCTGCCTTATGATACGCTGTCGCCACCTGTGTCGGACTTTACCAACTTTGCGCGTACCTATAATGGCGGGGAAGTGTACTACAGCTTTGCTGCCCTGGATGGATTTGCCGGAGCGGCAAATGACACATTTGATGTGGACTATACTCCCATACAGTATGCCGAGATGATAAACCACTCGGAGCCATACTACAACCCGGGCGTAAGGCATACCAATGAAGTTGCTACAGATGCCCTGCGCAGGTTCTTTAATGTGGCATTTGCACAAGGGCTGGTGGGCAGGCATATTACAGCGCTGAATGGCTACGGCGACTATTTTATAAATGAGCAGTTATACCCTAACTGGGAAGGCGGCTGCAACCCTATACTGACTATCCCTACGGTACCTGTAAAAACAGATAAGTACGATACAGTAAGCACCACTGCTTACTATGGCATGGATACGGTGGATATAGTAACTGTGGCCATGACGCGCATAGACAGCACCACCGATACGGTGACCATAGTAATAAATATAACCACTACCGATACCCTGCACGATGTGCATGTGAGCATGATAGATACCGCCGCAGGCACCTATAACTTTGAACGTATAACGGCCGACACCATTGTAGATGTGCTGCCCGGCACACTGACCATAGTGCACCGCTATGTGGCAAATACGGGTGGGCCCATGCAGGATGGAGATACTAGTAGTGTAGTGGTGGAAATAACAGGTGACAGCATAGTGTACAGCAAGCAGCATACTGCCACCTACCAGGCATACCGCCACTACCAGAACCAACTGCAGCTGATGGTAAGCGATGATTGCGGGCATACCAATACATTTACCATAAACAAGACTGATACTACTATAGCGTGGGAAGATGTAGACAGCATATACAGGGTAATACCCGACACTACTACAGACGGGCCACCTGTGCCGATGATAGTGCAGGAGAAGCAGTATATGATAAGCGCAACGGTAATACCACAACCCTCTCCACCGGATACTGTGATACCACTTGGGCCGCTGACACCTACACTGGTATTTAACGGGGGCAATGGGCTGGTAAGCACTACGGTATTTACAAGAAAAACCAGAACACCAATAGCGGTAACTCCTAAAGAAATAATGGTGCCTGCCCGCCTCACCTGCCCATCCAGTAGCTGCGTAAACTGTGCAAGGCTGGATACACTGAAAAAGGAGTTCAATGCGTTGCTGGTGAGCAAGGGGCAGAACCACGTGGTGGGCAACCAGGATATGTACTACCCGATATTTGCCGACTACCTGGAGCAGAAGCACAACCTCACCTTTCCCGTAGAAGAGCTGATGCTGTTTTCTGATACCTGCCAATCGGGCAGGGTGGTATTTGTGTACCCGCAACTGGAGCTGTTGAACGAGCTGATGGATACGGTGATAAGGAACTGGCCTGGGCGTATACCGGGCAGCGTGGTGCCGCATATAGATTTTGAAACAGGGGATGCCAGCCCTGCAGGCACTATATTTGAGTATGCAGAGATGGGGAATTTTCCTGCCGGAGTATACACTGTGGCAGGTGCCATGGGCTACATGGGCGATATACTAGCCTGTACCCCTGCGTTTTCGCACTTCTGGTCGGAGCTGGAAGATGTGGCAGGGAACCAGATGAAGATAGTGCTGACGGGCTTTTTTGACGAGTGCGGTTCGGATATGGCTATGGCATTGGTAGGGCCTGCGGACTCTATAGATGTGGACAGTATAACGGGTATAGGGCCACCGTACACACTGCAGAAGCTGGCGCTAGGCACAGAGCCGGGCGATACGCTGGATGTGGTGTATGGCCAGGCAATGTACATGGGTACGGGCCATGCCACGCACCGGGCAGGCTTTTTAGTGCCGGAGAGTGATATAGTGCTTGGCTCGTGGCAATACGACAGCACGCTGGTGATATGCAGCAGGCGCCCCAGCCTAAACTACCCCGGCCTGATGGATGAGTGCCTGAATGCAGTACTGGGCCTGGCGAAGAGCAGTGCAATAGAGGACCTGGAGGCATTCCGCAGGGATTTGCGGAAAGACTTTATAGCAGCATACAAAAAGAAATGTAAGGCAGACGCGCGGGAGAGTGAGAAGCTGGAGACCGAGCACCAGCGCAGGGAATACCACTTTACACTGTATTATTATGACAGAGCGGGTAACCTAGTGAAGACCATACCGCCTGCGGGGGTAAACCTGTTGGCGGACAATGTATCTACTGCCGTAAATACAGGCCATACTATGGCGAGTAAGTATACGTATGATAGTAGAGGAAAAATAAGGTGGAAAGGTGACCCTGATGGTGCCCGCATAAATTACTTTCACGATCAGTTTGGCAGAATGGCAGCAAGCCAGACAGGAAGACAGGCTGACATTGAGGCTGGTTATGATGCATACTCTTATGTAATATTTGATGACGCCGGCAGAGTAGGAGAAACTGGGCAGATAACGGTACCTGAAGAGTATGCGCTGACAGAAGAGATAGCATACAACAACGGGGACTTTGAGGACTGGATGGCAATAGGGATTAAGAGCGAAATAACCCGTAACTATTACAAGCCTGAATGGCCTGTACCTTATAATCAGGATAATATGCGCAATAGAGTTGCTAGTGTAACCTATGCAGAGCATGATAATGACGGGCACTATGATCATGCCACGCATTACAGCTATGATGAGCATGGAATGGTAAAGCTGCTGGTGCAGGAATATCCTGCCCTTGAGAAGTTTGGCAGGAGATATTTTACGATAGAATATGAATATAATTTGGTAAGCAGTACTTCGAATAAAATAATTTATCAAAGAGACAGAGAAGATCAGTGGATGCACAAATTTAATTATGATGCACATGGACGACTGAAAAAGATAGAAACTAGCACAGATGGGAAAATTTGGTATGAAGATTTAGAGTATAACTATTATGTAAATGGATTATTAAAGAGAGAAGAAATAGGCCATAATAAAGTACAAGGAACAGATTATGCTTATACCATACAAGGATTGCTCAAGGGAGTAAATAGCGGCAGCTTGAATCCAGAGTATGACCTTGGTCATGATGGGGAAAACATAGTCAGTAGACATGGATTTATAGGACGTGATGCATTTGGCTATAATCTAGGGTACTACGCTTATGAGAATGGCAGTAACATATACACTGACTACCATCCAATAACACCTAATGCATTTGAGCCGGAAATGGAGGATGATTATCTGGACAGTGCATTAATAGCGCCACAGTTTAATGGCAATATCAGTCGACAGACAACGGCACTGATGAAAACAGACCAAGCAGGTGCTGATGTAATCGGGCACAGCTATCGCTACGACTATGCAGGTAGGCTGGCGCGTTCGCACACCTACCTTCCAGGCTCTGCCACCATGCAAAGCGCTAACAGTTGGGCGGGCGAGGCTGTGACAACAAAATATAAAGAACTGTACAACTATGATTTGAATGGCAATATAAGAAAGCTGAATAGGGCTGGTGATGTTGGCGCTATGGATGAACTGACATACGATTATGCGTCAGGAACTAATAAATTAAGCAGGATAGACGATGTAGTGAGCAGTAGCGCCTACGCAATAGATATAGACGACCAGTCGGGAACCAATTACAACTACGATGCAGATGGTAACTTAATTGGCGATGTGACGGAAGGTATCAGCAATATAAAATGGAGTTCTTATGGTAAAGTGAAGGATATAAATAGTATTAATAATTTATACTACCGTTATGGGACCGGAGGGCAAAGAATAATGAAAATGGTTACATCATCTTTAGGCAATGAGTATACGATATATGTACATGACGCAAATGGAAATGTAATAGCGGTATATAGCGCTACATCCACAGAAGAAGACGAAGTATGGAATACAGTATTTAAACTAAAGGAGCGGCATATATATGGTTACTCGAAAGTAGGTATACTAAAGTCGGATATAGAACTTTCAAATAATTGTGCAGCAATACCATTGGAGCCGAGCAGCCCTGCTATAACAGATATAGACTATGAGGAGCCAGAGGCACTACCAGCAACGGTAAGCCATACAGAAGAGATCCCACAACCGACCGGTAACAGGCTTTATAAGTTGACTAATCATCTAGGTAGTGTACAAGCGGTGATAAGCGATTCCAAGATACCTGTAGGTAGTAGCACTACTCTCAATTACTATAAGCCCGATGTAATCATCATGAATGACTATTATAGTTTTGGGATGGTCATGCCTGGAAGAAAATTGAATATGGGAGGATTGAGGTATGGATTTAATGGTCAGGAATTGGATAATGAAATTATTGGCGAAGGATCTATATATAATTTTGGTTCAAGACTTTATGATTCAAGACGGGGCAATTGGATGACTCAAGATAAAAGTAAAGAAAAATTTGCCAGCTTTTCTCCTTATAATGGAATGTTAAATAACCCTATCTTATTTTTAGATCCAGATGGAAATGAAGTAGCAGCGGCTACAAAACATTCTTTTGATTTAACCCAGTGTATTACAAGTCAAGGTGATTTAGGCATTACAACTGTTCAAAATCTTTTGCCTAAGTTTAATGAAACTACAAATAAGTATGACCTAATACTTGTAGTACTCATTAGAATGCATGAGGAATTGGATGTCGAAATTGAGACATCCACATTAAGGTCACTTAATCCTGGTATCGAAGATGATGTAGTATTGCATGAGCAGGGTCATAGAGATCAATTTTATGATGCCTTCATTTATACATCTTGGGAATTTGAGTATAGGGGTGAAATTTTCAAAGGTAAACTAGATATGATATTTAATGATATTGTTTCAAAATTTGGAATAAAAGATGAAATCACGATGGATAAGATATTATCTGAATTCATTAATTTAGCAAGCAATCTGGCAGAATCATGTGGTAATGATTTATATACCCATAGGGACGCAAATGCAAGAGCTAGAATTGAGCACCCCGAAATGGAACTTCCTTATTTGAATGGGAAGAAAGATGTTTTGTATCCAGATGAATCAGGTAAAATAAGGCCTTTACCCGAATCTCCAGAGGGTTATAAACCAGGACGATTTTTAGCAACTTCTCCGACTCCAAGTAATAATGGATCAGCGCCGAATGGCGGAGGTGGTGGATTCAATGGAGGTGGCGGATTCAATGAATGGTTCGATGGGGAAAGATTAAGGAAATTGAAAAAGATTTATTACGAATGGATGAATAATTAATAATTGAAAAAGATAAAGAGTTTAATAGTAATCTTAAATTAATGTAAATTTGATTGTATACTTGAAATGCAAAGATTAATTTTTTTTATGTATAAAATTTTAGTGTTTTTTATTAGTATTTCCCTTTTGATAATAGATTTAAAAAGTTATGCTAAACAATTCAATCTAATGTTAACTATCCAAGAAGGGAATTTAGGTATTAGTGATTCTTTAAAAAAATGCAAATATTGTAGTTCCAAAAAGATAGGAGTGATTGATTCAATTCCATCTTTTCATTTAATAAAGCATCTGAAGGGGTCTGAAGGTGGTATTGCAGATCGCATATTCAATATTTATTTAGACTCTTTAGAAAATTATAAAGAAAGCGATTCCCTTCCTCAATTCTTATTTAATATAAATTTTGATTCAGAATACTACTTTCTACTTTATGGTTTAAATCATTATTCCATACGCAAGCTATTGATTGATAGTACAGACAATCTTGTTGTTTTAAAAAAAATAATGAGTTCGGCATATTTAGAATTTACAATACCTCCCAATCATACAGAGTTATATAGGAAAGTTAAAAAGCCATCTGATTATTCGAGCTATTCTTTAAAAGATTTAGTGAGAATGAAATTAAAAAAAATAAAAGGTCAATGAAAAAATCATAGTTGAAAGGATATAGTACATCAATAGTCCATAATGGTGAGAAGTTGAATGTGCTGGCATTTGACCAAATATTAATTAAGGTCTATAAAAGATTCTAATGAGGCTAGTTTGGCAACTAGTGTCCACATTTGCGCTTTTAGATTAAAACCATCGATTGTGAACTGTAAATATTGTTTAGAAGCATGCGCCATGTGTGGATTTTATAAAACCGGCAGTTTTTACAGTTACGCTTTTATTTAAGTTGGTAAGTGGAAAACTACCAGAAGTGAAATTACCTAAGTTGCTTCCTAAGATTAAAGGTTATGAGAGTTGTGGTTGTTTCGATTATTAAACAAATCGTCAATAGGGGAATAAAATAGGAATTATGATTACGGAAAAACCTTTTAAAAATGCATTTAGAAAAGTTGGTTTTTCTAACAAGGAAAAGTTAGTAGATTCTCTCATGGAGATTTTTAGTAAAACTCAATTTCATTTTTTAAGGTATGCACTTTTCAAATACTCAGATACATTTTCCCTTAATCCTGATGTGAAAAATATTTTGTCTGACTCAATCAAGGAGGGAGATTTTTTTGTTTACGATTTTTATGAACCATTCCAAGGTGGAAGAGAACTATCAAATAAAGATATGGGTCTACGATCCTTTGTAGCTATGACTGAGGAAGAACAAAAAGAGTTTGATTCAAAAGAAGAGGAATTCAAGAATAAAATTGAAGACCAATTTTGGAACAATAAAGAGAATATTTCAAAGTATGAAGCTATATCCTCTTTTGATGTTTATGAAATCAGAGAACCAAAGTCTAATAAAGAGAAGGCAATGAAAATATTTGATGATTTTGGAATTAATGGTGGAGGTCACAAAAAGAAAAGTAGTTTATTTAATGTAAATAATATCCTTAAATACTATCAGGATATAGTGAGCTTATTTTTTCCTGATTTTGTTCTAAGTAAAAAATTATCTTCAAAGACAATTAAACGCTTTACAAAAGACATTGGAAATGACTTGCTTTTAGGACTCTATCTTGATCTTGGTTTTATTTCCGGTGAATTAAAGCATATGTATTTTCAATTTCCTAGTATCAAAGTTGAATTAATAAGTAAAGAGCTAGAGTCACATGTGAATGAGCGTTTGTATGTTGTTGATCAATCAGAATATCCCATACTTAGGCTCTCCTATATGAATCATATAGGACTAGGAATTCATTTTCGATTAGGTGATTCAACCGAAAGCGGTGAAATGTATAAAAGGAAATCTTTTTTTATATGAATATCTATTCATTTATAATGGACAAATACCTTGAATACATGGAAGATAATATAAATGAAATTGTAAATAAGGAGAAATAGATTTTTTATATATTCTATTCGGATAGCTGGGTTCTCTGAACCCCGGCTAACCCTCGCTCAACACCAACAGTCCTTTTCGGCTACCATAGAAATAGAATAGCAGGTAGATATAAACTGCCCCCCATACAACTCCAAAATCATAAGCGCCGGGTATACGCTCTTTGACATAGCGGTAAAACATACCGCAACAACTACCGCAGCCTATACCGGCAAAAGTACCGCATGTGGGCTGTGCGTTAGCGACAGAAGCGCATAGCCCGCAATGCAGCGCAGCGGAGTGAGGACTAGCAGCGGATGGCGCGACCCGCAGGGAAACGCCCCGATGGATTTGTTTAATAATTAACCCGAAAAAGTACCGTCAATTTTACACCTTTGACCACCATATAAAAAGCAAGATGAAAACCTGGTTACAAGTACACGCCGATTCTGATTTTAGTATATACAACCTGCCGTTTGGTATATTCCAAACGGGCGACCGCACCCCACGCGCGGGCATAGCCCTGGGCGATAAAATAATAGACCTGAAAGCACTTGCAGAGCTGGGCTTTCTGGATGGTATCACTTTCGACAAAGCCGTGCTGGGCAATAAGGTGTTGAATGACTTTATAGCGCTGGGCAAGCCCGTAACTACTGCGGTAAGGCTGCGGGTGCAGGCACTGTTTACCCAAGGCAATACAGAGCTGCACGGCAATGCGGATGCAGAAGCAAAGGTGCTGGTAGATATATCGTCTGCTACCCTGCTGAAGCCCATTCATATACCTAACTATACCGATTTCTACTCCAGTATAGAGCATGCTACCAATGTGGGCAAAATGTTCCGCCCGGGTGGCGATGCGCTGCTGCCAAACTGGCTTCACCTGCCGGTGGGCTACCATGGTCGTGCATCCAGCATAGTGCTGAGCGGCACACCTATGCGCAGGCCAAAGGGACAGACCAAGGCAGACGACCAGCCGATGCCGTCTTTTGGGCCATCGCGCCTGTTGGATTTTGAGCTGGAGATGGGTTTTGTGGTAGGCAAGCCTACAGCCATGGGCGAAACCATAAGCGTGGAGCAGGCCGAGGAGCATATATTCGGCATGTTGCTGTTCAACGACTGGAGCGCGCGCGACATACAGAAATGGGAGTATGTGCCGCTTGGGCCATTCCTGGGCAAGAACTTCGGTTCTACTATATCGCCATGGATAGTGACGCTCGAGGCATTGGAGCACTTCCGCGTAGCAGGCCCAAAGCAGGAGCCGGAAGTATTGCCCTACCTGCAATCGGCAGGTGAGCGCAACTACGATATACAGCTACAGGTAAGCATAAAGCCGGAGAACGGTGAAGAGAAAGTGGTATCGAACAGCAACTTCCGCTACATGTACTGGAATATGTGCCAGCAGCTGGCGCACCACACCGTAAATGGCTGCAATGTAGAGGTGGGCGACCTGTATGCCAGTGGTACCATCAGCGGGCACGAGCCGGATAGCTTTGGCAGTATGCTGGAGCTGACCTGGAGCGGCAAGAACCCCATACCTATGCCCGATGGCACAGAGCGCAAATTCATAGCCGACAACGATACCGTAACTATAAAGGGCTTCGGGCAAAAAGGCGATATACGCGTGGGCTTTGGCGAGTGCTCGGGCAAAATACTGCCGGCATCGTAAAACTGCCCTGTGTACAATGCAGCGGGTAGTAGCACAAGGGGCAGTTTAGCGTTATTGGCAGCGATGATGTACCTTTGGGAGAATAAGATAATAGCTTGCGGCCATAGCCTGCGAGCAGCGATAATGAGATAAATAGTAGCAGATGAATCCGAATTTAGAATCGAACAGGCCACCCATTACCTCCGACCAGGAGGTAGAGCGGGCATTGCGGCCAAAGCAGATAGCCGAGTTTACCGGGCAACCGCAGATAATAGAGAACCTTTTCATCTTTATAGGTGCGGCCAAAATGCGTGCCGAGGCATTGGATCACGTATTGCTGCATGGGCCTCCCGGCCTGGGCAAAACTACCCTTTCGCACATAGTGGCAAATGAGATGGGTGTGGGCATAAAAGTAACCTCCGGCCCGGTACTGGAAAAGCCCGGCGACCTGGCAGGACTGCTGACCAATCTGGAGACAAATGATGTACTCTTCATAGACGAAATACACCGCCTGAGCCCTGTGGTAGAGGAGTACCTCTACAGTGCCATGGAGGACTATAAGATAGATATAATGATAGACTCCGGGCCAAATGCGCGCTCGGTACAGATTACGCTCAATCCATTTACCCTGGTGGGTGCCACTACGCGCTCTGGCTTACTTACGGCACCATTGCGCTCGCGCTTTGGCATCACCTGCCGCATGGAGTATTACGATGCCGCAGTACTGAAAAAAATCATACAGCGCTCATCAGCCATACTGAACGTGGAGATAGAGGACAAGGCGGCATTTGAAATAGCGCGCCGCAGCCGTGGCACACCGCGTATCGCCAACTTGTTGCTACGCAGGGTGCGCGACTTTGCCCAGGTAAAGGGCGATGGCACCATAACGCTTGCTATAGCCAAGTATGCCCTGGAAGCATTAAATGTAGACCAGCACGGTCTGGATGAAATGGACAACAGGATACTATCGGCCATTATAGATAAATTTAAAGGAGGGCCTGTAGGCATCACCACCATAGCCACAGCTGTGGGCGAAGAGGCAGGCACACTGGAAGAAGTATATGAGCCATTCCTGATAAAGGAAGGGTTCCTGAAGCGTACACCGCGTGGCCGTGAAGCTACAGAAATAGCATACCGCCACCTGGGCAAAACACCACCGGCCAGCCTGAATACTTTATTTGAGTAGGTCTACTTTATCTTGATGCGGTCGCGCACTATAAAGGCACCCTGGTACAGGGTAATAACCTGATTGAGCGCGGCAGTGGCTTCCAGCCTTGTTTTGAAGTCGCCTATGCGCAGCTTGTAGCTGGGCTGCTCATACTCCACATACGATTGGTAGTCGGTAAACTCACCATACAGCTTAGCCTTGGCTTTGTACACCTCGTCGCGGTTGTTGGAGTAGCTTATCTGTATCCTGTAGCCCTGGCCGTATTCGTTCTTTTTCTGGTATTGGGTGTACTTTTCCACTACATCCGTTACCGCAGCACTCTGCTTCACATCCTGCGCTTTGAGCGCAGTACAAAGGAAGCAGCACAATATTATAAGCCCTGATTTAAAACCACTTAGTTCCATGTTCTATTCTCCTTCTTTTTCCATCATACGCACCCCGCTGGAGGTACCAATCCTATCAGCCCCTGCGTTTATCAGTTCTATAGCAAAAGCCGCATCGCGTATGCCTCCGCTTGCTTTTATCTTAATAGACCTAGGCAGGTTGGCACGCAGCAGCTTTACCACTTCTACAGTAGCGCCCTGCTCCACAAATCCGGTAGATGTCTTCACAAAATCCACGCTCAGCTCGGTGCATAGCTTACAGGCAGTTATTATCTCTTCATCGGTAAGCAAGCCCGTTTCCAGTATCACCTTCAGCTTGCCACCGCGCAGTTGCACTATGGTAGCTGCACTGGTAAGTTCATTTTTCAAATAATTCATATCACCTGCTTTCAGCGCTATGATATTTATCACCATATCTATTTCATCTGCTCCTTCATCTATCGCCCTTCTGGCCTCCTCTACCTTGGCCGGCGTGTGCGCATAACCCAATGGAAAACCTACTACAGTGGCAATCTTTACGTTCGACTCCTTCAGCACCTGCTTGCACTTGCGTACAAAGTATGGCGGTATGCATATCGCCGCAAACCCAAAGCGCACCGCCTCCTCACATAGTTTCAGCACATCGGCTTCGCTGGTATCCGGCTTTAATATGGTATGGTCTATGTATGGAGCGAGATTCAATGTCGTTAGTTTTGAGGTGTAATATAAAAGTATGTAACTGTAATGGCAAATGTTACTGAAGCACATAAAATGGTGATGCTCAAAATATTCTCTATTTTCACACGTCAACAACCAATAAAAAGTAATATATCAAACATGAGAAACCTAACTAAACTTTTCGCCATAATAGCCGTAGCGCTTTCACTTTCGTCGTGCAGCTACAACAGCCTGGTAAAAGAAAGAGAGGCAGTAACCGCACAATGGGCCAATGTAGAAACAGCTTACCAGCGCCGTGCAGACCTTATACCAAATCTTGTTAATACAGTAAAAGGCGCTGCCAATTTTGAGCAGGAAACGCTTACCAAAGTAATAGAGGCACGTAGCAAAGCAGGCGAAATAAAACTGAGCGGCGAAGACCTTACAGATGAAAACATTGCGAAATTCCAGCGTGCGCAGGAGGAGTTGAAAAGCTCGTACTCCCGTATGTTGAACGTAGTAATGGAGCAATATCCGCAGTTGACTGCCACACAAGGTTTCCGCGACCTGCAGGCACAGCTTGAAGGCACTGAAAACCGCATAAGCGTAGAGCGCAGAAACTTTAACGAAGCTGCACAAGCGTACAACAGCCACCTGCAGTCTTTCCCTGCATTGATAGATGCCAAGCTGTTCAACTTCCAGCCTAAGGGATACTTTAAGGCAGATGCAGGTTCAGAGAAAGCACCTACCGTAAAATTCTAGACTGATGTTCTTCAAAAAAGAATTTTTCTCCGAAGACGAAAAGCAGCGCATAGTGAAAGCTATAGAGGCTGCCGAGCTGCGCACCAGCGGCGAGGTGAAGCTGCACGTAGAGTCGAAGTGCAAAGCCGGAGTGTTGGACAGGGCCGCAGAAGTGTTTGCGGAGCTGGACATGCACAAGACGGCCGCGCGTAACGGTGTGCTGATATACGTAGCTATGGAAGACCACAAGTTTGCCATAATAGGGGATGCGGGTATCAATGCGGCAGTACCGGCAGATTTTTGGGATAAAACCAAAGACGGCATGCGCGAACTATTCAAAGCGGGAAAAATTCTGGAAGGGGTAGTATTTGGTATTTCAGAAGCAGGAGTGCAACTGGAAAAGTATTTCCCCCACGATGGACGAAACGACACAAACGAGCTGAGCAACGACATCAGCTTTGGTAAATAGTAGTGTCCAAAGCATTTAATACCATGAAAGCAATACGAGCAACCTTTTTGGCTAAAAGCAATAGTTTCTATACAACAATATGGAAGCTGGGGGTAATGTTTTGCCTGCTGCTGGGCATAAGTGGAGCTGCCATGGCTGCCGGCGGCGATTTTCCGGAACCGGCTAATCCGCCCCGTTTGGTGAATGACTTTGCAGGGTTTATGTCTGCGGGAGAAGCAGGAGAACTGGAAGCTAAGCTGGTAGCTTATGACAAGAGAACAAGCACACAGATATCTGTAGTGACCATAGCAGAGCTTGGGGACTACGAAATGTCGGACTATGCAATAAAGCTGGCCAATAAGTGGAAAATAGGGCGAGACAACAAGGACAACGGCATACTTATTATAGCGAGCAAATCGCCCCGAAAAGTATTTATAGCAACAGGCTACGGTGTAGAGGATGTATTGCCGGACGCGGTGTGCAGGCAAATAGAAGCCAATAAGATTGTACCCAATTTCAAAGCAGGCAATTTCTATGAAGGCTTTAACCAAGCTACTGATGAAATGATAGCCCGGCTGGATGGCAAGTTTGTAAATGACGAGCCTGTAAAAGGAAAGCGCATATCCCCTTTCCTGATCATTATTATCATTATTGTATTGGTTATCGTATTCAGCTCTATGGGCAAAGGTGGCGGTGGTGGCGGAACTTACTCGCGCAGAGGGTATAGTGGCATGGGTGGCCCATTGCTATGGGGTGCTTTAGGTGGCCTTGGTGGTGGCGGTAGCAGCGGCGGAGGTGGCAGCAGCGGAGGGTTTGGCGGCTTCGGTGGTGGCAGTTTTGGCGGTGGTGGTGCCGGCAGCGACTGGTAAACAGGTAAATTTTAACGCGTATTTAACGCGCTGAATACTATACCTAATAAAAAAAATCCTGTACGTTTGAACCCTATGAATACAAGGTACGATGCCATTAACTCAGAACTTTTTGTAAACAACAGGAAGAAATTCTGCAAAGAGCTTAAGAAGAATTCAATTGCCATATTTGTTTCTAACGGAGCGATGCCCGACAGTGCAGATGCCAACCACAAATGGAGGCAAAACCCGGACCTGTTTTACCTGACAGGTATAGACCAGGAGGATACTTACCTGGTGCTTTTCCCTGATGCGCCCAATGAAAAAATGCGCGAGCTGCTATTCGTAAGAAGAACAAATGCTGTACTGGAAACCTGGGAGGGCCGCAAGCTAAGCAAAGAGCAGGCGGTAATCACTTCAGGCATTAAAGAAGTACGCTATAGCGATGATATACTTAGCACCCTGCATGCCTACATGCACCTGGCTAATCACATATACCTCAACACCAACGAGCACGACCGCAGCTCGTGGAAAGTGGAAACCTATGAAACGCGCTTCGCCCAACAGGTGATGGCAGCATTTCCTTTACATAAATTTGAGCGCTCCGCACCTATTATGGCAGAGTTGCGCGCTAAGAAATCTACTGCAGAGGTAGCATTGCTGAACCGCGCTATAGATATTACTAAAAAAGGATTTTTGCGCACGCTGGGCTTTGTAAAACCGGGAGTTTGGGAATATGAAGTAGAGGCAGAACTAACGCACGAGTATATCCGCAACCGCGCTACCCGCCATGCTTATGAGCCGATAGTAGCAACCGGTGAAAACGCCTGTATACTGCATTACAACGCAAACAATACCCAATGTAAATCGGGCGAGCTGTTGCTGATGGATTGTGCTGCAGAGTATGCCAACTATTGCTCCGACCTTACCCGTACAATACCGGTAAGCGGCCGCTTTACCAAGCGCCAGAAAGACGTGTACAATGCAGTATTGCGGGTGCACAATGCAGCACGCGCCATGATGCAGCCGGGCATTATCCTTACAGAGTTCAATGCAGAGGTAGGCAAGCTGATGGAAGCGGAACTGATAGGATTAAAATTGCTGAAGCTTACAGAGGTTAAAAAACAGAATGCGAATGACCCATTGTACAAAAAGTATTTCCCCCACGGTACGGCACACTTCCTTGGTTTGAACACCCACGATGTAGGCAGCCGCTATGCTAAAATAGAGGCAGGGGCAGTACTCACCTGTGAGCCGGGTATATACATACGCGAAGAGAAAATTGGTATACGGTTGGAGAATAATATCCTTGTTACCAAAGACAAGCCTGTAGACCTGATGGCGGGTATACCAATAGAAGCTGAAGCAATAGAAGAATTAATGAACAGTAAGAAATAAGAATCGCCTAGTCTGCCTTTTCGGGCTCTCTGTATTGCGAGAACGAAAAGGCAGCAATAAGGCATAGCACAAAACCAACAACCCCACTCAGCCTTAGCCCATAATCATCGCCCGGGTCTTTGCCATACATGGTAAGTACAGCAAAAAGCATGATGCCCATCGTCTGCCCCAACTTTTGAAAAAGGGCGCGCATACCAAAGTAGAGCCCTTCTTTATTCTGTCCTGTGACCATAGCATCTTCTGCTGCTATCTCGGCTACTACCAGATTGGGTAGTATGATAAGAATGGAGTTGAACACACCACAAGAAACCATTAGTACGATGGCCTGTATAATAGGAGAAACCGGATAACGGCCCAGATTATATACACCGGCAAAAACTAGGCTTAATCCAAGGAATGCACCGACCATCAGCTTCTTTTTGCCAAACCGTTTTTCTAATCGGCCAACGAAAAAATACATAACCAGCGTAGTAGCTACCATGCAAGCCATAAGCGGCGTTCCGTAAGCCTCGGGCTGATTCAACATAACCCTTAAATAATAAAGCAAACCAGTAGTAACGATGGCCACGGAAAAGAAGAATGCAGCATCACTGATAGCAAATGCGACAAAATTCCTGTTGGCGAAAGCTATCTTAAGCGATGGCAGCAAAGGGTCATTGGCGGCACCGGGCTTGGTATACCGCTTTTCATCTATGGCCAGTACCGGCACCAACATACATAGGCCTCCTATTACATTTACCAGCACTATAGCATATTGCATAGCAGTAAACCTGTCAACGATATGAAATACCTCTTGAAAAGAATCACCAATGGCAGGTGCTATGGTAGAGAACACAACGCCTACTATGAATCCAATAGCCTGAACAGTAGATATCTGCATCTTTCCATTGGGATAGTGCCCAAGTTCTGCCAGCAAGGCATTATTAGGTATTACATATAGGCTAAAGAAGAAATAATAACCTGCTTCAATTACTGCCAACCATACCAAATTCCATCCATTACAGCTCCTGAAAGGTGGAAAGAATAACAGTATGCTGAACACTGTCATAGGTATTACGGCTTTCATCATCAGCGGTATGCGCCTTCCTTTCGGGTGTGTGCTACGGTCGCTGTAGTTGGCTATCACAGGGTCTACTACTGCATCAAACAGCCTTCCGCCTGCCATGATAAAGGCGATGATATTGATAACACCAAATACTGTTATTTGCGGCACCAGGTTCTGCATACCCGAGTTTCCCGGAGGCAGGTACAGGTATAGTAGCAGGGCTGATATTATATTGATAGAAAGGCTCCAACCAAAGTTACCTACCCCGTAGGCAAACAACTTTGCCATGGGGATTCTTTCTGGTTGGCTTTTTATATTCATCTTAGTTTAGTTCCGGCTTACTGTTTGGTGCGCTTTTGGGTCGGTCAAATGGAACAAATACAAATCCGCTACCTGCCTCATCTGCTATGAAAATACACATAAACTGCATGGGATTTTTATATGTGGCTTTAAAAGCTTCTACCTTTTCTTCCAGTATCACATTTTTGTTCACAAAATCTTCCAGGTGCGAAGCACTATAAGACCATGCCAAGTCCATGTCTACTCTATTTATAATAGGCAGCCCTAAATCCAATTCCTCTAAATGGGCAATGAAAATGGGGTATTTTGTCACACCACCTTTTACCATGGCATGAGCTACCTGTTGCAGGTAGTCCTTGCATGTATCCAAATCCTCATGGAGCGCCTTCAAAACTTCATCATCCATTCTTGCTGTTTTACAGGGTAATTATAGGATTCTTTTTTTAGAAGGTAGTAGCTATGGCATTAAAAAAAGCACTTTATAATAAAACAGTCAGCCCAGAATACAACTCTTCAGCATTTGAATGTGATTCCTTATTTTAAAGATAATTGAGCTAAGGATTATACAACATGTTACATATCATAACGTGCTGTATTTTAGCATCATAATATTACCTTTGTAAAGACCATAAACTCTTGTAAAAACAGGCTTTTATAGTCCTTAGTATTAAACTTGCTTTCTATGTTAAAACAAGAAGAAATTAACGCTTCACTGATAAAAAACGGATTTGTGGTTCTGGATGCAAATCTCGAGCAAGAAATCGTTGCGCTGAATGATTATATACTGGAGAATTATGATTTACCTGAATCAGGATTTTATTATAGCCTGCTTAACAACAACTTTGAGACGAACAAAGCCCTAAGCGCCTTTATCAGTAAAACATTAAGTGGATTCTATGAACGCACTTTTAATGATTACAGAATAATCTCTGAATCATTTCTATCTAAGATAGCAAACAACAAAGAAGAGTTTTATCTGCATCAGGATTGGAATTATACGGATGAGCAAAGCTATAACGCCTATAATATATGGATACCGCTTTGTGATGTAACAGAAGAAAATGGCACTATGTTTTTCATACCAGGTAGCCATCTATGGTTTCAAAATTACAGATCAGGTTCATTGCCATCTTCACGTCTAAGCTACAAGCACTTTCCTAATGAAATGATTCAAAAGGTAGAAGTAAAAAAGGGGCAAGTCCTCTTATTCCATCCTGCAGTGTTCCATGGTTCTTTTCCAAACAATACCAATAGCAACAGAATTATTGTTACTGCAACAGTATTGCCAAGTCAAGCGCCTTTTTTATATTATGATATCAGCAAAACTCAGGCTGATGCGATTAACATCCATCACTTAAATGATGATATATTCCTGGAGAACCTACATGCCATGGCATACGGAAATACGCCCGGGGTTCCATCTCAAGGCAGCCTGCCGTATCAACATAAGCATATAGAAGCAGAAGAAATATTAAGTCATTATGCACCTGAAAATTAACAATCACCCAAGTAGCTACGTTTTATTTCAATAACTTTGAGGAACGGGAATAATAAACAGATAAACATGGCCAACAAGAAGCCTTTTTTTAAAAATGCCGCATTGGAACGGGAATTTGAGCAAAATGGTTTTGTGAAAATTCCACTGCTGGATGAAGATACTGCTGATAATCTTTATACATTTTTTGAGCAAAAAAAAGAGCAGCATCCGTCCAATGGTGTTTTGCATCATACAACTACCGATACTGCTAATACAGATTTGATTCTGGAAGTAGATAAAAAGATAAAAGATGCTTTTATACCTGCCTTAAACAACTTCCTTAATGAGTACAAACCCCTTGCCAGTTGTTTTCATGTAAAAGAAATTGGCAAAGGATCTGCTACGGGCATACATCAAGACCCTACATTTGTAGATGAGAGCAACTATACCAGCGCTAACGTATGGGTAGCATTGCATGATATGGATGCCACAAATGGCAATATGTTTTTTGTAAAAGGTTCTAACCGCGCTGTAAATTCATTAAGGCCGGTACCTTCATATCCTTGCTATTATCAGGCCTTTTACCCGCAAATACGCGAACGCCTTTTTCAGGTGCCCATGAAAAAAGGAGAAGCAGTATTTTTTCATAATGCAACGATACATGGGGCCACGGATAACTCTTCCGGAAAACCAAGAATAGCTGCAACATTGCTGGTATGCTCTGAACAGGCCCAATGGCAATTATTTTATAATAATGAAGGAAATGGAAAGAGCATATTGGATCAGTATAATATAGACCTGAACACCTTTATAAACATGCCCAAGGATGGCAGACCATCTAAAGATGTTCTGGTTGATTCTATCCCCTATTCATTCCCTGAAATAAGTTTTGAAGAATTCACCAGCAAAACTGCAGCACCTAAAAGTAGTGGTATATTAGAACGCATTACTTCATTATTTAAATAATGATAATGGAAACGAAATTTTTCCAGTCAGATGATTTGCAGCAGCAGTTTTCCGAAGATGGATTTGTAAAGATTAATTTGCTGGGACCTGAAGAAGTAGAAAAGTTGATTCAGGCTTATGAGCCATTCCGTCCTGCGCATGAGAGAATCGGCATCCCGTATATTACCACTAACCACTCGAGCAATGAAGAATTGATACGACAGGTAGATAGTGCAATACATAATATACTTGCCCCAGCTATTGATAAATACCTGACTAATTATAAGCTATTGCTTGGCAACTACCTGATTAAAATGCCGGTGGCCCATTCGGAAACAGCACCACATCAGGATATCACATTTGTAAATGAAGAGGATTTTGTTTCAGTTAATATATGGGTAGCACTGCAGGATACAGATGAAAGCAATGGTTGTATGTATTTTCTTAAGGGGAGCCATAAATTCTCACCCAATATAAGGCCAACTCATTCATACAAATGGGCGTACGAGGATGTGAAGGAGCAAATACCGGGACTATCGGTAAGTTGCCCTGCACAGGCAGGCCAAGCCTTTATTTTCCATCACTCCGCTATACACGGATCTTATGCAAATAATTCCGGCATACCGCGCTTGGCAGCAGTAATGGCGGCATACAGTGCAGACGCTGATTTACTCCACTATTTCCTCCCAAATATCGAATCGAAAATGGTAATGCAATATAGCATGACCAAAGAAGCCTTCGTAACTTTTAAGAAGGAGTTGCCGCCACCGAAAGGAGTCTTTATGAAAGAAGTAGAATTCGTCAATCCGCAATTATCTATCACAGAATTTATGTCACTTGTAAAGCCGCATACTCCAAAAGAAAAATGGAGCATATTCAGTGCAATCCGGAAAATATTCCAATAAAACCTGAGTGAGCCCAATACTATAATACAGCACAATAATGCTATGAATCTAATCCAACAATTTAAGGAGCAAGTAAATAGTAGCGCAAATAAGGCACTTATTACTTATCCGTTACTTGCTACTACATTTTGTGTTCTTTTTACTTATTTCTTCTGGGGCTTCTATTACTCTGAATATGAGGGGCTAACTACGGGATTACTGAGCAGTAGCCTTACTCCTGGTAGCCACTTCAGGTCATTGTATTTCTCCGGCAATTATTTTATCTCCTGGTTCTATTCACTGTTCTACCAATATTCCCCCAATGTACAATGGAATACCTGGTTTGAATATTTATGGTTATTCATAGCTAGTGCAATTGCTATGTCAGCATTTTCATTTCTGCTTCCTGCACGAATATCAAAGCCTGTTAAGATAGCAGGCATGATTTTTATCTTCATGCTTGTATTTGCAGATCATCATATTCACCTGATATATACCAGGGTATCTTATATGCTCTGCGGGTGCGCGCTGATAGGTTTGATGGTCTTTCATAGTCAATCCGGCTCTATCCGAAAAAACAAACCGGGATTTCTATTGCTTAATTTACTTTTTATTATCGGCACATTTATCCGAAACGAAGCCGCGATTGCTTGTATCCTGTTACTCATACCATTTTCGTTATTTTACCTTTTGAATTTAAAGCGGGCATTTCTGCTACTTATTTTCCCATTAATAATCGTAGGAGGACAATCACTTTTTTTTGCATTGGATATAAAATATGCCTCAGATAATGAATTCTATAAACAGGTAGAACCCGATATAGAAGAACAGTTCATCGCCAGGGGCAATATGATACCCTTGTCGCAGATGAAAACCTCACGCGATTCTGCTATACACAGAATGGGTAGGGAAATGACTTTTTCGGACCCTAAAATAATGACAGCCGCAAAATTGCGAACCCTGATATTGCCCGAAGCACCATTCCTGACGGATATGCGCCAATGGAATAGAGCATATAATGAACTAAAAGAGATTTTTACGCAATACTGGTACCTGGTACTTATTGCATTGTTGCTCTCTGCTGCACTATATGTGCAGACTGACTTTTCTTTGAGCAAATATATACTACCATTATGGCTCCTTTTTGAACTTTCGTTTTGGGGATTGACCATAATACAAACTTATGTAGATAAGGTCAATGAAAGATCCTGGCTTCCTTATATAGGCTTGTTCATACTCCTGCATATATTACTTATTGTCCGAAATTGGCGCAAAGACTTTGCGCTAAAGCTTTATCCCATGGTAGTTATTATTCCATCATTACTATGTATCCATCTGTATTATCTTACAAAGGAATCCAGAAACCTAGCCACAAACGTTGAGCGTCACAGGAAAGAATTTGCAAAAATAGAAGCACTGGCTGGCGGGAAAATCCTTGTTGTCAATTCATCTGCGATTAATAACATTTTACTGCATAAAACTCCCTTTGAGCCTTTTGATTTTAAAGCATTTAAGAAAGTATATATCACAGATAGCTATATCATTCCTTTCCTGCCTTACTACAAGCAATATATGGAACGGGAATGTAACTGTAGCGTCTATGAATATCCTGCCATTTGGAATTTCATAAAAATGCAGGAAGAAGACGTAATAATAGTATCTAAGACTAAAAGGCTAAACGTTATAAAGGAGTATTTAAAAGTAATTCACCAATTTGAACTGCCCTTGGAAAGTATATCTAATAATGATGAGCGCGCTGATTGGAATGCATGGAAAATATCCAATCAGTAATTATTTCAGTACGTATGTTTTAACCAAGCTGACATTGCCCAAAGAATCAGGGAACCAATATTGTGATTTGTGCACGGAGGATATTCTGTAAAATACAGGCTTCCCTGCCTTCTTTAATTCAATCTCATACTTTATAGCTGAGCCATCTAATGGTACATCCTGACCTGCTACGCCCCTGTGGTTTCTTCCACCTAATTGTTTGTACATTTCCTTATCAAACTCCGTTTTCTTATTGATTCTTATGGTTTTGCTTCCTAGCACAGCAGAGTCCGCAGACAGTATATCACAATACAGCACCATTTCCGGACCCGGGCTTATTTTATGCGGCATAATGGTGTTCTGCCATATAACATCCACCACTTTCCCGTTACTGTTTAATGAGAAGTGGAAATCGTCCAATACCAATGCCGGCTTAGGATTTTTTTTATTTAGGGAGTCGTGTTGCCAAAAGAAATAATGGGTGCCTTTTTTATCTGCATCATATTCCTGGTGGCAGTTGATACATAGTGCCGAGCCTGTGCGTTTTATCGCTATACCCGGGTCAAAAGTATGTACTGCATCAAAATGGCACAAATAACAGTTCATGTTATTTACGGTAATTTTTGCAAGTGTTTGTTTACTTACAACACTATCATCCGGCGATGGAATATGCTTCAGCGATAGCAATTCTTTGCCATCGTAGTGACAACCCATACAGTCTATACTGGTAGCCCTGTTTCCACTTACCCTGCTCAATGGTTTAGGGTGATTTAATTTTAAAAGACCTTCTGCAAATAGCAGGGGTTGGTGCAAACTATCTTTCAATAAGGTCTCATACATATTTTCCGGTGCGTGGCAACCGACACAGTGATTGAACGACCTGTTCACTACATCTGTATAAGGCACACAATCATACTTATCACTATTTACAAATGCCGCATGCTCATTCAGGCTTACCATAGCATTGGCATGTGGCCCCTTCATTTCATTTTCGTATTCCTGCTTATGGCAAGAGGCACACTTTAAAATTTGCTCTTGCCGGGTTTGCTTTTGAAACTCCTGCGTTTTTAAAAAAGAATGGTACGCTGCCTTTTCATATTGATTGCAATTGGTCAATGGAAATAAGAGAATGATGGCGATAGCGCTTATAAAAACACATAAAACAACTATTCTCTTTTTAAACATGATTATATAAAAGTAGAAATTTTATTCAACCAACATACGTCCTTTAAGAGTTCTGTAATTTTCGCAACTGATTCATATCATAACTCCGGAAGCCTTTTTTTTAATTCTTCACCATAAAAACAGTACGAAAACTTAATTATATTTACGTATTCAGGTCTGCATAAAGCAATATTTACCCGCAATAAAAGCCTGATAGCAAGTGACTATGATAAATTTGAGTTTTTAAACTACTAATCATGCAAAGCAAGCCTCCTGTTTTCAGGGATGAAAAACTGCAACAAGAGTTCGATGAGAATGGCTTTGTTAAATTCAAGCTTTTTGACGCGCAACAGATAGAACGCATCCACAATTTTTACCTGGAACACCAGGATGAGCATGAAACAATCATTGAAAAAAAGAAATTTCACGCCACCAATGAAACCAGCAATGCAGAACTAATAGCCAAAGCTGATAGTTTTATCAAGGAGCTAATGATGGAAGAAGTAAATAAGCACTTCCGTGATTATAAAGTGATAGCGGCAAATTATCTTATAAAACAACCCGATATTAAGTCCGAACTGGGACCTCATCAAGACCTGAGGTTTGTAGATGAAGAGAAATATTATTCCCTGAATATCTGGATAGCGACCGAAGCTACTAATAAGCATAATGGATGCTTACGCTTTATTAAAGGCAGCCATCTATGGAGCGATACAATAAGGCCATTACCCAGCTACCCATGGAAATATAGGAATGCAGAACAATTGCTAACCGAAAACTTTACAGATGTGACTACTGATATCGGTGAATGCGTGGTGCTGAACCATGCTTGCATCCATAGTTCATATCCCAATTTATCCGAAAAAATAAGAGTAGCCGCAATAATGGCGATAATCCCTCAGGATGCAGAAATATTGCACTACTTTCTACCGGATGGAAATCCTGAAAACGAGGTAGAAAAATATACCATGACCCTACAAGACTTTATAACACTAAAAGTTGGCCAAAGACCAGATAGCGCAGTATTGGTAGACAAATTTAAGTATGATTTTTCTGCTGCCAACATTGAAATGATAAAAGCTAAATTGAATCTATTAAACAGTAATACTACAAATTCAGATATTTTATATGGGAAGTTTAAACGAAAATTATCATCACTATTCGGAATCTCTGGATAAGCTGGGATTTTGCACCTTCAAGGTTTTTGAAGATGAAACGATAAGCCAGTTAAAACAGCTCTATTCAGATAATTTTTCAGATCATAAGGTAGAGGGACTATATGCCAATCACAATTCTAATCCTGCAGAAAAGGGATTGGATATAAGCAGGAAAATAGAAGCTATAGTATCCGGAAGCCTTCAGAATGTTTTTTCAGGCTATGAATTTTTTCTGGGGCATTTTTTGGCAAAGGCAGGTAATGTACAAAATGAATTTGCTCTTCACCAGGATTGGAATATAGTAGATGAATCGAAATACAAAAGCTATCAGGTTTGGATTCCATTGCAATTGACCTATCCTTTGAATGGAGGGATGTTTGTAGTGCCAGGCAGCCACAAGTTTTTCAATAATCACCGTTCAGGCAGTTATGGATTACCCGTAGTGCGCTATCGCGATGAGATAAAACCTAATATTACCAATCTGAAGGTAACCCCGGGTAATGTATTGATATATCATAATGGTTTATTTCACGGATCCCATCCTAATCTAACGAACGATACACGCATTGCGGTAATTGCCAATTTTGTAGAAAAAATAGCGCCCACCTATTACTTTCATAAATCACCCGGAGCAGACAAAACCCTACTTTATGGTGTAACAGGCGATGAACTGATTGCACATCTGCCTGATTTGGAAAAAGGTATCATTGGCGCTGACCTCGTGCTGAAAGGTGAGGCACCGGTATGCCCCGTAGATAATGAATCTATTACCTATGTCGATCTGGTTTCTAAATTCAATGAATACTTCCCTGACACAAATGCCTCTCAGATAAAACAGCTTCACATAGCTAAACAGAGCAGCCTTGAACAGGAAATGAACGACAAAGGCCATGCAGTAATTGATTTGCTTACTGAACAGGAGATAGCAATTTTAAGAAGTAAATACGATCAGCTTTTTGGAACTATCGACCGCAGCCCCGGCAGGTTTACTACGCTCCAGTATACCACCCCTGAACTTAAAAAAAACATCCATGATTTTATCATAGAGAGCATACAAGAACCACTTCAGAAGAAATTTAAGGACTTTGTAATACCTGTATCTTTATACTATACCAAGAAAGCATTTACTTCCGGTGACATAGACCTGCATGCAGATAGTTCATTATTGTTAAACCATCAGTTGGAACCCCATTATGCGCTATGGATACCACTGGTAGATGTAAAGGAAAACAATGGCTGCCTGACATTAATACCCGAAAGCCACAAGAATCAGGAAACCTTTTATGGGGGAACCTTTCCGGGCCCGCACACACCTCACAGAGAATGGCTCAGGCAATTTGAAGTTGCAATCCCTCTAAAGGCAGGACAGGCAGTATTATTTGATAATAACCTGTTACACAACTCCACACCAAACAGCACCGCCGAGGACAGGATATGCATTACATTCAGAATGACTCACATAGCATCCCAATATTATAGCTTTGCCAATCATGATAAAGAAACAAACGATCTGATTGTATATGAAGAAGCGCCTGACTATTACATGGATCCAAATTGGGATGGCAGCGGCAAGCGCATATCAGGCAAAGCAGTCGGCATAATGCAAGACGGTAAAAAAGACTTTGACAAATTTGAATTGCTTCCTATAACTACTTACAGCCATTCATGAGCAAACCTGTAATAGCAAGAGTAATTGATCTCTGCAAAGAGTTTAGCATTATCGACCCTGAAACGGGAAGGGACAAGACATTTCATGCTCTTTCGGGTATTTCATTTGATGTACTGCAAGGTGATGTATTAAGTATTATCGGCAATAATGGTTCTGGCAAATCTACCTTATTGAAGATTTTGAGCCATATAACAAGGCCTACAAAGGGAGAGATTCAATTATATGGCACATCTATTTCCATATTGGATATAGGCAACAATTTTCACCCCGATCTTACCGGCCGGGAAAATGTGCTCCTTCAGTTAAAAATGAACAGGAAGGATAAAGATCAATTTGATCATTACATAAAAGAGATTGTAGACTTCAGCGAAATAGGAGTTTACTTTGACCAACCTATAAAACATTACTCCAGTGGTATGTTCTTGCGTCTGGCATTTTCGCTTGCATTTCATGTGTCGGCAGATATTCTGATACTGGACGAAGTACTTTCGGTAGGTGACGAAGGGTTCCGGTTGAAGTGCCAGGAAGTATTGAAGAAACTTACAGAGGCAGGCCGGACAATCATTTTTGTTTCGCACAACCGTTCCGAAATAATGGAACTGAGCAATAAGTGTATCTGGCTTGATAAAGGACAAATAAGAAAGACAGGAACCCCTGCGGCCATTTTGGGTGAATACTTTGCACGCCACAAAGACAATTTTGATGGCACCAAAGATATTGTAGAGATGCACACAACAGCGCAACATACATCACCAAACGGAAATGTTAGACTGGAATGGAATGAAGCTGATGCGCCGGGCAATGAATATGTGGCACTGAGAAAAATAGAAATAAAGCCAGCTTCGGGAAAAGACATGTTGTATAATACTGAGGCAACTCTCTTTGAGTTCCTTCTGTATAAAAAAATACATCTCCCCAAATTCGGGATTTTCTTTTTCATACAGGATGTATTCTATCAACCTGTATTGGTGGGGCATTTCCTGAATAACTCTTCAGGAAGAGATGTAAGCCAGGACACAGCAGCATATAAAGGACTGCTCAATATCAATTGCACCATACCTGCAGGATTTCTGATGCCGGGTCAATATTATGTGCAGCTAAGATTTGGCATGGAAGAAAATGAATGGCATGAAGAATCAAAGGAGCTGCTCCGTTTTAGCGAAAAATTGTCGTTCACGCTGCATGCAGGGAATGACTACAAGGAAATAGTAGGCGATGTGAGCAAAGGCTCTGTAAGACCTGCGTTGCAATGGATTTGTAACAAGGTTTGATACTCCTGCCCCATTTATTTAAGCTCCCTAACCGTAATGTGTGTATGACCATCCATAATGAATGGCTCACCGGTTACATTCAATGTATCACCCCGCTTTGAGTCTCTGTATTGCGCTGCATCGTTCAGGTTGGAATGGCTCACTGTTGCAAAGAAAACTGAATCATTCGCATCTCTTAGCTCGGCAGTATAGCCATCCTTTCCACGATTTAACTGCTGTACTATACCTGTTACTGTTATGGTTTTCAATTCAGGCTTTTCGGTTGTTACGGTATCTTGAACAAGCTCTGCAGCACCTTCATTATTCACAATATCCTTTTCGCCATTACATGCGGTTAGTAATGCGAACATGGCAATTGCAGTAACTGATATTTTAATTCCTTTCATATTTTCTAATTTAAAGAGCCAAGGTACTTCAGGCTCTCCAAAGCCTTCGTATAAGCAAATCCCACTGATTGTTTACTCAGGGAAATATTGAGCAATTATCTCGTTTAGCATTTCATCATCCAGTGGCTTGCTTTTAAAGCCGGATACGCTATCGTATGTCCTGGCTCTTTTTGCGTCATCCGGATTAACGGACGTCGTAAGCATAATAATCTTTGTATTTACTTTTTTATCTGCGCTAAGCTTAGTGTATTCATCCAGAAATTCCCAGCCATTCAGCAACGGCATATTGATATCCAGAAACAAAATGTCCGGCACCGGCTTAGTACCTTCTACAGCCTCCGCCAGATAGTTTAATGCTTCTTCACCATTCAATACTACTTCTACCTGTTCTGCTACTCCTGCCTGTTTTATAATAAGCTTATGCAGAAAATTGGTCCCGTCATCATCATCTACCAGCAATATGCAATTTAACTTTTTAGCCATAAATTATGTATTGATAGTAAAGTAAAAAGTACTTCCACTACCCGGTTGGGATTCCACCCAAATTTTACCGTTGTGCAATTCTACTATTTTTTTGCAATGAGCCAAACCAATTCCCGTACCAGTATATTCATTCTTGTTGTGCAGCGTCTGGAATAAAATAAAGATACGCTCTTTATACTTGTCAGCAATACCTATGCCATTATCTCTGAAAGCAAAAGTCCACTTACCATCCACCTGGTTTGCCGAAACAACAATGTGTGGTTTCTCACCCGGCTTGCGGAACTTCAATGCATTGCTCAATAGATTCTGGAATAGCAACTTAAGCTCCAGTGGGTAAGCATTTAATATAGGTAAGCTCCCAATTTCTAATGAGGCTTCACTTTCTGCTACTGCTGCCTCCAAATCCTGCTTCACATTCTGCATCAACAAATTGCAATCCACTTTTTCCAACTTGCGCTCTCGACCTATCCTGGAGTAGAATAGCAGCCCTTTTATGAGTTCCTGCATACGGCCGGTGCTTTGTGCTATATACTGCACGCACTGCCGACCCATTTCATCCAGTTGATCTATATTATTCTTTTGTAGTAGTTCCACAAAGCTTACTACCGTGCGCAATGGTTCCTGCAGGTCGTGCGAGGCTATATAGGTAAACTGCTCTATCTCCTTATTCTTGGCTTCCAAAGCAGCATAGTTGCGCAAGCTTTCTTCGGCTGCCTTTATCTGTGTAAGATCAGTAGCTATTCCCAAAAATCCCTTCAACGTTCCATCCGGGTTTTCTATTCTGGTTACAACCAATTGCACAGGAAATGTGCTTCCATCCTTTCGCACATAGGTCCACTCCCGGGTTTCATAATCCTGCACTTTGGCAATGGCGGTAAATACATCAAAGCCTTCCACTACCCGGTCCATGTCCAGGCTAAGTTCCTGGCTCCTGGCTTCCACTTCATCCAGGCTGTGAATAATAGCAGGCGTATATTTGCCCACTAGCTCCTCTGCCCTATATCCCAGCAATGTTTCGGCTCCACGGCTAAAGTGGGTAATATTACCTGTAGTATCGGTACCAATAATAGAAACATTGGTACCCGCGTTGAATATAGCCGTAAGCTCATCATTCAGGCGCCTGATTGCGTCCTCAGATTTTTTGCGCTCAGTAATATCTTCTACCTGCGATATAAAGTGAATTGGTTCTCCAACTGCATCGCACACCAGTGAAACACTGAGCAATACCCAAACTATGTGTCCATCCTTATGTATGTATCGCTTCTCGATTTGGTAGCTTTCTATATTGCCTTTTAATAGTAGCGAGGCGCGTTCTATATCTTTCTCCAGGTCATCAGGATGTGTGATATCCTGAAAAGTAAGACCCATTAATTCTTCTTCCTTATAACCCGTTATTATGCATATCTGTTTATTAACCTTCAGCCATGTCCCATCGGGCGAAACAATTGCCATGCCAATAGCTGAATAACTAAAGGCACTACGAAATTCTTCTTCGCGCAGACGCAGATTATCTGTAGCTACTACAGTTGCGGTAATATCCCTATTTGTACCTACTAACCTGTGGATATTGCCATCTCTATCGCGTTCAGCAATTACAGTTCCGTTTAAATACTTAATCTCACCATTTTCGCTAATGATCCTGAAATCGGTAGTAATATCAGTATCACTATGTCCATGAATAGCATAATTCAGTTTATCCTCAACCAATTGGCGATCTTCAGGATGAAGCTTGCGTTTCCAGTCTCCGATACTTCCCCTGAATTCATTTGGCGCCATACCATACAGGTACATCATGTTGTTATCCCAGTATAGCTGCTCTGTTTTCAGGTCCAGTTCCCAGATACCAATGCCTGAAGCACTTGTAGCCAGCAATAACCGTTCTTCTGTTTTGCTGTGTTCCAGTTCCAGCAACTTTTTGTCTGTGATATTATTGATCTGTACTACAAAGTATAACGGCGCTCCGGAAGTATCCCTGACCATAGACACGTTAACTATTACCCAAATTATGGCTCCGGACTTATGTATATAGCGTTTCTCCCGGTTATAACTGGGGATGATATCATTCTTTAGTTTTTCTGCCCTGATTATATCCCCGTCAAGATCATCCGGGAAGGTAATGTCCTGAAATTTTTTGCTCAATAATTCAAATTCCGAGTACCCAACCATCCTGCACAACTCACTATTAACTTTCAGCCATCTTCCGCTTGGCGATATAAGTGCCATACCCGCGGCAGTATATTCAAATGCACTTCTGAACTCCTGTGCCCTCAAGCTCAGCTCTTCTGAAATGCGCTTGGCATGGTCGATATCCTGAAAAATGCCATATACCTTTATTGCTTTGCCATCTTTCATTTCGGCCTGGCCCACAGCTCGTACCCATATACTCCTGCCTTTAAAAGTGTTCATTTCCAGCTCTATGTCAAAAGGAGTTCCGTCAAGTTTTGCAGCATCTATTGCTTCATCCAGCTTATTACGGCTCATTCCCCCTTTCACCATCCTGGTTTTACCCAGTACCGGAACAAAATCATCAGGAACCTCGCAAATCTCCCGAGTCATATGACTCCAAACAGTGGTGTTTTGCTGCACATCAATTTCCCAGGTACCTATACGCGCCGTCTCACTGGTCTTTTTCAATATCTCTTCGGTCTTGCGCTGTTGCTGCTCTCTTTCTTTTTGTAATGTTATATCCGCAGTGTACATCAGAAGCCCGCCGACCTCTCCTTTAGTGATATACCACGGGCGTACTTCCCATGTAAGCCACTGTACCGTTCCATCTAAGCGCACAAAGGAATCTTCTTCGCGTTTTTGCTCCTGGCCTGCAAGGCAATTTTTATGTATCGCTTTCCATTCTTCACCAATCTCCGGAAATATGTCGTAATGCGACCGTCCCATAATCTCAGTATTCTGCAGTCCATAGTCGCTTAGCCACTGCTTGGATGCTGCCAAATAACGCATTTCGTTGTCGAACATGGCTATGGCCGATGGTGCCAGCTCTATGAACACACGATTACTTTCATTGCGCTTGCTAAGCTCTGCCAGCGTATCATTCAGCAATTGGGTACGCTCTTTGATTGTATTTTCAAGGTTTACATTTACCTGCTTTAATTCTTCTTCAGCTGCTGAGCGCTGGTCGTCGATTTTATTTAGCCAAAGTGCTGCTCTGGAAAGTAATAAAAGCAACACCAGCATAGCAGATGTAACCAGCAGTATAATACCAAATTCTACGTCTACCAGGTGATAGCGGTGTGCCATAATACGCAGGTAGCCAAAAAAGACCAAGGCGAAAAATGCGGCCGGGAATATACGCCGTGCTGTTCTGTTGCCCATTTGATAGCCATAGAATATTCCGGTAACCCCAATTTCTGTATTAATAAAAGCTGCGGCTATAGAAACCAAAAACAAAAATATGGCGGTATGCAGGGCTACAGAATTGATGCCCTGTGTTTGGTACAATATGGGAATATTGGCCATAAACCCCAGTAGGGTAAGAAAGTTGATAAGTGTTATAAAGTGAAAGGAGTATTGGCCTATCTGTCTCAAGGCATTCAGCCTGCTGTAAATGAATATGAAAGCAAGACCAAAAAGAAACAGGCAGAAAGAGGCCAGCAAGGTCATTCGTCCAGGCACCCGTACAAAAGGTTGCGATAATGTGTCTGCAACAAATAACTGGTCTATATGTGCATCGAAACCGTAGACGATTTCCAACAATGTAATACCTCCGATGATCAGTATAAATGACGAAAATACATAGTAAGAAATACGGCATTTCTGTGCATGGCTTATAAGTACCATGCAGATACAAGCGATCCCGAGGGCTGTATTAAATTTCATTGAAAGCCCTGAAATGAATAAGTGCTGAAGGTCCTGGATTTTGAATATCCAGCCAAGTATAATAAGCAGATTGGCTATGAGCACAAGGGAGGCAAGAAGGATTGTGGCCTTTCTCGTTTTTATACCTTTTTCACCTGTGCTTGTCATTTATAGAGAGAGTATTTTTATATCAGGTCCGAAAACGTATCCAAACTTAACTAATATATCTGTGCTTTTATTAGGTTCTGAAACGGGCAGAAATCCTTTTGGTTACAAAACCAATAAACAGAATACCTGTTTTATTGTTATTTATCTATATATTTTAAGATCAAGCCTGTTTTGTTCCATTATCACGCGAATGTTGAAGGGAAACAATACAAGGGCTTAACAATTAAACAACTTAAATTTCTAATATTTGATTGGTGAAAATCAAACAGAACAGATCAATGCTTAAAAAATTACTTTTTACCCTTGTGCTTGCCATATCCGTTTTTATGGCAGATGCGCAAATCGTTTACCATAATGCTGTAAAGGACAACAATGGCAATTTGATGCCCTGGTACAATCCAAATCATGGCTCTTCTTATGACCATTGCCTGGGATTGGTATGGAACTTCTGGCAAAATATACCATTGTACAATGGTTATAAATCCTATTTGCTGGGCCATACATATAGCCCAAATGGCTCCAACAACCAGGTAGGTGGCGACCAGTTTGCCATGACCATTTCATCATGGGCGCTGTACTATGCCTACACCGGTGATACTAACCTGCTGAATGACATGATATATTCTACCGAATATTACCTGGCAGGGAGCATGTCCAAGCCTACCGATGCATGGCCAAATATTCCCTACCCTAGCAACTACACCAACAACAGCGCACCACAATACGATGGCGATTACTTATTGGGCAAAAACTATACGCAACCTGATAAGGCAGGCTCGCTAGGCGCCGAGTTGCTCACTTTATACAAAATAACCGGCAACGAAAAATATAAGGATGTTGCCATTAAAATAGCCAACACCCTTGCTGCAAAAGTAGATACCGGCAGTGCTACACTTTCGCCCTACAGGTTTAAAGTAAATGCTGTGGATGGCACACCAGCGCCAAATGGAGTATCTAATCCACCGCTTGCTTTTTGTGGCAATCTGGCACCTACATTGCGCCTTTTCGAGGAGCTATCTGCGCGCAACTGGGGCAATACCGTAGCATACGACTCAGCCTATTCTACGCTCAAAAAGTGGATCATAAAGTATCCTTTGCAAAACGGCAACTGGGGCAATTTCTTCGAGAATATCGTTTTCATATCCAATGCTCAAACAAATGCCGTAACCATGGCGCAGTATATACTGGAGAGGCCGGATTGGGGCGCTACCTACAACCAGGACGGGCGCAAAATAATGGATGCCACACTGGCACTATTGGGTAGCCATGCCTACGATACAGTAGGAACCACAGCCATATTCGAGCAAACTGCCGACCTAAAAGAAGGCGGTAGCCACACATCACGCTTCGGGTCTATAGAGTTGCTGTATGCAGAGAACACAGGTGACACAAGCCGTGTAGAGCAAGCCATAAGGCAGCTGGACTGGGCCACCTACCTGGTAGATTTTGACGGCAAGTGCAGGTTCTCCCCGCGCAACAACTCTATATGGTTTACAGACGGCTATGTAGACTTTGTGCGCCATTACATACGCGCTATGGGCTACTACCCAAAAATAGCACCTGATAGTGCTAACCATTGCCTGCGTTCTACATCCGTTATCAAATCTATACAGTACCACCCTAAGGAAATTAATTACAGCACTTATGATAGTGCAGCTACCGAAACATTCCGCCTTACATCTAAACCACTACAGGTGTTGGCCAACGGTGCTGCATTGAGCGAAGTAAGCAACCCTGGCAGCGAAGGCTACATCTGGGAGCCATATACACTTGGTGGTGTACTGAAAGTGAAGCACAGCAATGCAAAGAACGTAGATATCCTATGGTATCCTTCAGGTATTGCAGATGAGAGTAGCACCATGAACTTTGATGTATATCCTAATCCAACTGCAGATAAAGTTCGCCTACATTTTGCAGGTTCCGCCGGTGATGAATTTACTGTGTCCGTGATAGACATAACAGGCCGTACATTGATACAAGCAAAACTGAGCAATGGCAGCATATCGCATACCCTGGATGTATCGGGCCTTGCGTCAGGTAATTATTTTGTACATTTAAGCAGCAATGGCAATTCTGCTACAAAGAGGCTTGGCATTAGCAGATAGTTCATTGTTCCGTTTCCCAAAAAAACAGATGCATGAAAGCAAAGTTATTGATACGCATCGCTGCAGTACTCATCCTGATACACATGCTCGGGCATGGTTTCGGGCATTTCACCTGGCAAAACACCGATAATCCTGTAAAGCAGGAGGTGATAAAACAGATGTTCAGCCATGAATTTCACTTTATGGGTACCATGCGCAGTATGGGCGATTACTACCGTGGCTATAGCCTCCTGCTGTTGCCGGTATATGCTATGTCTATTGTACTGCTTTGGCTTATCGCCAATGCATCCGATACGCAGCGCAGGCTTTCCCGCCAGTTGCTGTATCCCATCGCAGGGGCTTATCTGTTCTTTGGCGCTATAGAGCTTACTTACTTCTTCCCGTTTGCTGCGGCTATGAGCCTGGGAGCAGGATTATTGTGTGTTGGTGCTATACTGCTGCTCAACAAGTGGAACCATTAGTGCCGTGTTTGCAATAAGTTCCCGTAAGTTAACCGAAGCGGCTATTTTTGGGGATATGAAAAACATCGCTGTACCACAGTTTTCATTTGCCCGGTTTTTACTATGCGTGCTTACCTGCCTTTGCATCGAAACAATGCCTGCGCAGGAAAACAAAAAACCATTGCAGGGATTCGTAGATATGCATACGCACCCTATGTCGCAATGGGGTTTTGGCGAGCAGCTGTTTTTTGGTGGTGTAGATGGCAATCCTGCCGTGGCATTGGGTTCCTGCAACTGCATGCACAATTTTGTAGCTGCACCCTTCGATGGTAGCTGCGCCAAACAAAACCTGTACCGCAACAAGATGGTAGACAACCTGGAGCCTCACAAAAAGACTGCAGGCTATCCCGACTTTGCAAATTGGCCCACCCACAAATCGCTGGTACACCAGCAGATGTGGGTAGACTGGATACGCCGTGCCTACGATGGAGGGCTACGGGGTATGGTGGCGCTGGCAGTAAATAACCACTGCCTGGCAGATGCCGCCGAAACCACAGGGCCAAACGACGACCTGCGCTCCATGAATACCCAGATAACCAAAATGAAAGAGTTTGTCGGGCGACACAAAGATTTCATGGAAGTAGCTTACTCTGCCGATGATTTCAAGCGGATAGTAGCCGCGAATAAACTTGCTGTGGTAATAGGTGTGGAGATGGATAACATCGGTAATTTTTACAACCCTGCGGATAAAAAAGGAGGTGCCTACAATCCAAATCCCGATGAAGCTGCGATAGCCGCAGAGATAGACAGGCTCTACAAGGCGGGTGTGCGCTACATTTTTCCTATCCACATAACCAACAATGTTTTTGGAGGTACTGCGCTTTATGAAAACGGATTTAACGTAACCAATAAGTACAACACTGGTAACACATTTGTACCAGAAGCAGTGCGCACAGATACAAGCGGAATAGGCTTCGCATTAAAGTCGCCCTATGCGCCTATCAGCCCCAGAAAAGCGGATAACAACCTTGCCAATCTGGCTATGGCATTTACAGGCACCATAATACCCGGTAACATAATGCCGAACAAGCTGGAGAACTACCCTGCCTACCAAGAACCTGATAGCGGGTACGGGCACCGCAACTCCCTGGGGCTAACCGATAAGGGCCGCTTTGCCGTGCAATATATGATGAAGAAAAAGATGCTGATAGATATAGACCATGCATCGGAAAAAGCGGCAAACGAAATATTGGAAATGGCCGTGGAGCTGAACTACCCCATCAACTCGGGGCACAACGGGCTGCGTGGACTAAACGGCACAGAGAATGGCCGCACAGTGCAACAATACCAGGCCATAATACAGACAGGAGGTATGATTGGTCTGGGGCATGGAAGCAACGCCACTAATTTTGTACAAGCATTCAAAAAGGTATCGCAGATAACAGTAAACAGCAACGTATGCATAGGCACCGATGTGAATGGCTTTTTCCCATTGCCGGGGCCACCAAAGGGAGTTGAAATGATAGACAGTATAAGTCTGAAGCCCTGCCTGAAAGGCAATGGCATTGCATGGGATTTTAATAAGGAAGGATTTGCGCACTATGGCCTATTCCCGGAGTATATCCGCAGTTGGGAGCGTGTAGGCATGTCGGCAGAAGAGAAACAGGCATTCCTGTCTACCGCGCAGAACTTTGCTGATATGTGGCGCTTGTGCGAAAGGTACAACGCTACAAAGTAAACCTCAGGTAGTTGATGCTTTTGCCGATAGCCAGGAATTGCTTTTCGTAAAAGGTCTTTGTTTCCAGCTCCTGAAAGTCCAGCGGCTGCGCATAGATATCCTCGCGGTAGTATAGCATGTTCAGCTTATTTTCCTCCACTACCGTTTTGGTAAAGCGGAACAAGTCGATAGCATCTGTCTTCAATTGAATGATACCACCTTCTTTCAATACTACTTTGTACTTATCCAGGAACCGCTTATGTGTTAGCCTGTGCTTTTCATGAGAATCTTTAGGGAATGGGTCGGGGAAGGTGATCCATATCTCGTCTATTTCGCCCGGAGCAAAAAAGTGGATGATATTCTCGATCTTGATGCGAACAAAAGCCACATTGGTAAGGCCCTGCTCTGCAGCCTGCTTGGCACCTGTGTGCAGGCGCGGGCCCTTGATGTCGATACCGATAAAATTCCTGTCGGGGTATTTAGCTGCCAATGCTACGGTATAGTCACCTTTGCCACAGGCAAGCTCTACGGTTATCGGGTTGTCGTTCTTAAAAAAGTCCCTGCTCCATTTCCCCACGTAGTCTACCTGGTTATTGTCCTTATCCTGCAGCACAGGGTTCAGGAACTCATAACATTGGAACACATTCGAAAAGGTGTTCAGCTCTTTAATTTTCTTTTGCTTGTGCTTTCTTCCGGCAGCCATTACAACTAATTTCTGATTTGAGTTATCATAAATACAAAAGCCCTTCCAGATATCTTTCGACCATTTGGAAGGGCCCGACTATTATGTCATTTGCCTGTATTCTTACAAAAAATTGCACCGTTTGTTAACTGCATGGCAATAAGATGCCGTGCCTTAACATAACCACTAAAGTGCTAACCGTGCTTTACTTCGCAGACTTGTCTACTAGTACCTTTCCGCGGTAGTACAATTTATCTTCGCTCCAATGTGCGCGGTGCAAAAGGTGCGCTTCGCCTGTTGTTTGGTCTACACCTGTAGTAGGGGCAACCGCTTTGTAGTGCGTTCTGCGCTTATCTCTTCTTGCTTTTGATATCCTATGCTTTGGATTTGGCATGATTTCTAATTTTTAATTGTTTCTATTTCTAATTCTTAAACTTCTTTAATGCAGACCATCTCGGGTCGTTTCCTTTTTGCTCTTCGTTCGATGCTTCTACATCTCCCAGGTATTTAAGCACTTCTTTGTTGCAGCGCTCGTCCTGTCCGGGTTCTTTGCAAGGTATTTTACGAATAGGCAAGCTTAGCACTATATACTCGTAAATCAACTGGCTTACATCTATGTGCGACTCATCCCTGCTTATGTATATCACTTCGTCGTCCTCCGGCAGTTTATCCGGGTCTTCTACAAATTTCACATAGCAGGTATAATCTGCAAATATCTCTTTTTCATAAGGGGCCAGGCAGCGATCGCATTCAACCATTACCTTTCCATCTATAAAAAAGTTCAAAACAAAGAGCGCTTCCTTTTTATCGAACTCAAGCTTAACTTTAACATCACACTTACTTATGGGTGAATCCTCAAATAAGCTGAAAAACTTATCATTGATTTCAAATTCATAAGTGTGAATACCTACTTTAAGACCCACATAGGGAATATTGTACTCCCGCAAGGCTTTCACTACTTCGATTGTTTAAAGTGTTCGCGCCTGTGTGTCAATATATTATCTACACTGTATCCACAGGCGTTCCAAAAAAAGGACTGCAAATATAAGAACACTAGCCGAAATATCAAATAGTTGCCTCAGATATTGGAGGGCGGCCAAATATGGAGCTATTTCATTTTAACAAACATCTTCTTAACTTCACGCTAAGAACAGACAAAAATGGCAACCGAGAAATTGTACCGCACCTTTTGGGAATTTTACCCTTACTACCTTACCGAGCATGCCCGCCCTATCAACCGCGTGCTGCACTTTATAGGCACTTCGCTGGTTATCGGCTGTTTCATTGGTGGTATAGTCCTGCAAAAAGGATGGCTGTTTTTCGTATTACCATTCTGCGGATATGGTTTTGCATGGGTAGGCCACTTCATACTGGAAAAGAACAGGCCGGCCACCTTTATATACCCGTTATATAGTCTTGGTTCAGACTTTGTAATGTTCTTCCACATCATTACCGGGCAAATAAGCCGTAAGGTAGATGAAGCACACGCTACCCTGGGTATCGTGAATAAATGGAAGTAAAGCCCGGCTCCTACGTAACCTTAACCCATCCAATCGCGTACTAATATGTATGCGACCAAGAACTCATCTCTACCTGCTGCTAACAGCAGCTGCTTGCAGCTTATACCTGCTGAACTCCTTTACCATAGTGCCGGGAGATAAAAAAGGACATGCAAAAGTGCGCGAATCATCGTCCCGCTTTGGTTTCAAGAAAATAGAAGTTCAACGAATAAGCCGGGACGAGCTATGCGTTAAATACTCATTAAAGAGCCTGCAGGCAGGTGCGCCTACCCCAAAGGCAGATAAGATAGAAGTAACCGTACTGGATGAGAGCGGCAAAATGATAGGCCACAGCCTGGGCAAAAGAGTATTGCTGGATAATGCATTGATAAGCGCGGACAATGCTTACACCATAGAAATAAAGGTGATAATAGGCAAAGAGGTAGTATATTATACAGAAGAACTGGCTGTTTCTGCCGAAACATTATCGCAGAAATAGCAGTTTACTTATCCAACCAAACTTCGCGGAACACTCTGTACTCCATACCATTGGCAGGAAAATTCTTTACATAGGGCTGCACCAACCTGCGGTTGATATTGTAGTAGATAGGCAGCATGACCGCATCATCTATAGCCATCTGGTCCAATTGCTGATACAGCTTGTTGCGCTTATCGAAATCGGTAGTGGACAAAGCCTGCTCAAACAATTTATCATAAGCTGCATTCTTGTAACGATAGGCATTCAGGTAAGCTTTCTCTGTAATAGAAGCCGGCACATGCTTGCCATAGCACAGGTTCAGGAAGTTTTCCGGATCCGGGTAGTCTGCCTGCCATCCCGCACGCCAAAAGCTTACCTTGCCTGTTTCGTAATTCTCTAGGTGTTGAGCAAAAGGTAGCTGTGTTATTACTACATCTATATTCAGGTTCTCTTTCAGCATAGCAGTTATAGCTTCTGCCAGCTTTTCATTGCGGCCACCACCGCTGTTTATCTGTAGGGTTGTCTTAGGGAAACCCCTGCCATCTGCAAATCCTGCCAGTTTCAGCTCTTCCCTTGCTTTTACCACATCAAAGTTAAAGCCCTTAACCGCAGCATTGTCGAAGCCTGCCATGCCCAGTGGCACTATGCCGTTGAATGCAGGTACACCTTCGCCTTTTACAGTATAGTCAACAATTTTGGCGCGGTCTATAGCATAGCAGAAAGCCCTGCGTACATGCGCATTGCCAAATATTTTATCGGTATGCAGAAAGCCATAGTACTGTAGCGAAAACTCCGTTACTTTTTGCAATTCAAACTTCTTGTATTCGCCAATCAGGTTGCCGCTGTTGTCCAGTATTTCCGTAATAGCATCCAAAGGCAGGCGGTACTTCATTTCCAGGTTCTGCTTGCGGAACTCCAGCATTTCTATTTTCTCTTCCTTTATAAAGCTGAACTTGATACCATCCAGATAGGGAAGTTGGTTGCCGAACTCATCGTAGCCCCAGTATTTCTCGTTCCTGTTCAGGTAAACGCCTTCATCCTGCAACACTTTCTTTACGACAAAAGGTCCTGTGCCTACGCATTTATCGCGCATTTGCTCACCGTATTTATCGAATGCCTCTTGTGGAAATACGCTGCAGAAAGGCATTGCCAACCTGTATAGCAAGGCTGCAAAAGGTTTCTCCAGTTTGATTTCCAATGTGGTATCGTTCAGCGCCTTTACGCCAAACTCCTGCTCATCGGCAGCTTTCATTTTCTTTTCGTGCATTTTGAAAATAGTGGCCGCATTTTCTACCACTCCATCAAACAGCCAGAAGCCCTGGTTGCTGCTACTGGGCTTGCATAGCAAGCGGTAGCAGTATACAAAATCCTGTGCCTTTACCTCGCGGCCCTTGCCACCCGCAAAGCATGCATCATCGTGGTAGTACACCCCTTTGCGCAGGGTAAATGTAAAGCGGGTAGCGCTATCGTTTACCGTCCAGCTCTTTGCTATCAATGGTTCTATGCTCAGGTCCTGTTGGTTCAGCTTTACCAAGCCCTCATATATCTGATTGGTAATACGGTGGCCTACCACCTCTGTGATATTTTGAGGATACAGCGAACGGAAATATTCTGTTTCGTTTTCACGGAATACTCCACCGTATTTTACACCACCTTTAGCATCCCTTTTTACCGCAGCTTTTTTTGCAGCTCCATCGCCGCAAGAACTTAGCAATACCAATACAGCCAAAAATGCGTATACCTTATTCATCTTTATTTTCTTTATCTGGTTATTTACAATTTTATCTTACAATACACCGGGCAATGATCGCTGTGCACTGCATCCTGAAAAATCTGTGACTCCAATAAGTCCTCTTTCAGGTTATCGGTAACAGCTATATAATCTATGCGCCAGCCCTTATTGTTCTTGCGTGCGCCTGCGCGGTAGCTCCACCAGCTATACTGCTCTTTTGCCTCCGGGTGAAAGTGGCGGAAGCTATCTACAAAGCCTGTGGTAAAGTAGAGGTCCATCCAGGCGCGTTCTTCAGGCTTGAAGCCGCTCGTATCTTTATTGCGGATAGGGTCGTGTATGTCGATATGGGTATGGCATATATTATAGTCGCCACATACAATCAGCTTTTTTCGGGTTTCTTTCAGGTCCAGCAGGTATTTGTGGTAGGCATCCAGAAACTGCATCTTAACCCCCTGGCGCTCATCGCCGGTGGTGCCGCTCGGGAAGTAAGCACACAATATGCTCAGGTCGCCGATATCGATGCGCAGGTTGCGCCCCTCGAAGTCGTATTCAGGTATACCACAACCAAGCACTACCTGATCGGGCTGTATTTTGGTAAATATGGCAACACCGCTATACCCTTTCTTTTGGGCAGAAAAGGTATGACACTGGTAGCCAAGGGCAGTAAACGGAGACGGATCGAAGTCTTCCTTGCTCACTTTAATCTCCTGCAGGCATACCACATCGGCATTCATGGCCTGCAACCAAGTGCTCAGGCCCTTGCTTTCTGCAGACCGTATCCCATTTACATTGTACGAAACAATTTTCAGTTCTCCCATGTTATACTCCGTTAACTCTTTATAGTAGCATGAATCAAAACAGCTTCACGATGCGAAGACACGATATTTTTTTGAAAATCTTATTTTCTGTTGTCCCCGTATGTTTAGTTTGTACACACCGATACATAAATATACTTTCGCACCCCAATGGCAGAGCAAACTGAAGAGCAAGAAATGGGTTTTTTTGACCACCTGGAGGTTCTCCGGTGGCACCTGGTACGTTCTGCTGCCGCTATAGTTATCATGGCCATTGTCTTTTTTGTAAAGACAGACTTTGTTTTTGACACGGTATTATTCGGGCCAACCAAAACAGACTTCCCTACATACAGGGCATTGTGCTATCTGTCCAAGCGGTTTAACTGGGGAGAGTCATTGTGCATCAGCGGGTTCAATGTGCAGTTTATGAATACCGAGCTATTCGGGCAGTTCATCATACAATTAAAGACAGCCGTGGTAATGGGCTTCATTGTGGCATTCCCTTATATCATATTTGAGTTGTGGCGTTTTGTGAAGCCGGCATTGACCGAAGGCGAATCGAGGCAGGTAAGCAAGGTTATATTGGGTAGCTCTATCTTCTTCTTTATAGGGGTGTTGTTCAGCTACTTCATTATTGTACCTTTCTCTATCAACTTTGCTTTCAGCTACGAGGTAAGTGCACAGATAGATAACCGCATAACGCTGGATAACTATATAGACTTCCTGACTACCATGAGCCTGGGCATAGGGCTGGTATTTGAGCTGCCTATGATAACCATGGCACTTGCGCGTTTTGGCCTGCTGACAGCAGCTACCATGCGCAAGTTCAGGAGGCACTCTATAGTAGTAATACTGATAGCGGCGGCCATCATTACCCCATCGCCGGATATATTTACCCAGATGATAGTAGCCATACCTATTTACTTCCTGTTCGAGTTCAGCATATTTGCTGCCGGCAGGATAGAAAAAAGGGCAGATAAAGCAGCTATTTAATCAGCACTTTTAGTGTATCTTTAGCAGGCTATATTCCGTACAATTTATCAGGACTATGACAATCAACCGCAGGCATTTTATACAGCGTTCACTTACCGCATCTGCATTACTGGCAGCATCTCAATTTCCCTTCGAGGCATTTGCCAAAGGAGACATGCAGCGACTGGTAATACTGCATACCAATGACCAGCATTCGCGCATAGACCCCTTCCCAATGGATGGTGGTAAATATGAAGGTGCGGGAGGATTTGCAAACCGCGCGGCAGTAATAAAAAAAATAAGGAGCGAAGAGCCACATGTACTGCTGCTGGATAGTGGCGATATATGGCAGGGCACACCTTACTTCAACATGTATGGCGGGGAGCTGGAGTACAAGTTGATGAGCGAAATGCGATACGATGCATCGACTATTGGCAACCACGATTTTGATATAGGATTGGAAGGCTTGGTAAAGCAATTGCCACATGCTGCTTTCCCTTTCCTGTGCAGCAACTACGACTTCAGCGATACGCCAATGAGCGGCAAGACACAGCCCTACAAAATATTTAAGTACGGTGATATAAGCGTTGGTGTGTTCGGGCTTGGCATAGCCCTGGATGGACTGGTGCCAAAGCAACTGAGCGGCAACACCATATACAATGACCCGATAAAAGCTGCTAACAAAACTGCCGGGCTGCTAAAGCATGATATGCAATGCGACCTCGTAATCTGCCTTTCGCATTTGGGTTATAAATATGAAACGAAAGCAGTAAGTGATGTGATACTTGCTACTGAAACAAGCAATATTGACCTGATACTGGGAGGGCATACCCATACTTTTTTTCCAAAACCTGAGGAGTTACTGAATTCTGACAAGAAAAAAGTAATTATTAATCAGGTTGGATTTGCCGGAATCATGCTCGGAAAAATTGAGTTTTATTTTGAGAAAAAACGTAGAGGATTAATCATACCTAATAGTCCGTTGAGGATCAACACTTAAGCCCTCTTAAAAATAATTATCACTTTTTTATTTTCGTTTGCTTGTATATCCACAATAGATTTATTAAGGGCGGGGAGATGAAAAAAAAACAACAAAAGCAATAGCAAAAAAATTTTTTTTCTAACATCGTTATACGCATTTTCACAGTCGCTTCAGAGAGCGAATATTTATTTGTTCACCTACTAACTAATTTATCTCAATGTTGAAAGAAAAATCGGCTACATCTATTTGGAACAGTTGCTTAGAGATCATTAAAGACAATGTGAGTGCCCAGAGTTTCAAAACGTGGTTCGAGCCGATTAAGCCTGTTGAATTACAGGGTAATGTTCTTACAATCCAAGTGCCGTCTCAATTCTTTTACGAATGGCTTGAAGAACACTACGTGTCGTTATTGCGCAAAACTATCAAGCGCGAGCTTGGTACAGAAGCACGCCTTGAATACCGCATTGTTGTAGAAAACAACGGTCCTACGCCAAGCACTATTGATTACCCGAATTTTAATACCGGGAACTCAAACAATCAGGACACAAGTTTCCCGCTTACATTGCAGGGCAACAACATCAAGAATCCTTTTGTGATTCCTGGTCTTAAGAAAATCAATATCGACCCTCAATTGAATTCGAACTACAACTTCGACAACTTTGTGGAAGGCGATTGTAACCGCCTTGCACGCAGCGCAGGATACGCCGTGGCACAAAAGCCGGGTGGTACTGCATTCAACCCGCTGGTAATCTACGGTGCGGTTGGCTTAGGCAAAACACACATGGCACAGGCTATAGGAAACGAGGTGAAAAGCCAGTTCCCTAACAAGACTGTACTATATGTATCCAGCGAAAAATTTACCAATCAGTTTTTTGATGCTGTAAAGAACAACTCAGTAAACGACTTCGTACATTTCTATCAGTTGATTGATGTGTTGATAGTGGATGATATCCAGTTCTTCTCTAACAAAGAGAAAACACAGGACATCTTCTTCCACATCTTTAATCACCTGCACCAGAGTGGCAAACAGTTGGTATTAACTACCGACCGCTCGCCAAGAGACCTGGAAGGAATGGAAGAAAGATTGCTTTCCCGTTTCAAATGGGGTTTGAGCGCAGACCTTCAGGTGCCTGACTTCGAAACACGTATTGCAATACTTGAAAAGAAAATGTATGCAGACGGTATAGAGCTTCCTCGTGAGGTGGTAGAATTCGTTGCATACAACATCAACACCAACGTGCGTGAACTGGAGGCAGCGCTTATATCTCTATTGGCACAGGCGTCACTTAACCGCAAAGAAGTGGATCTTGACCTTGCCAAAAAAATCATCAAGAATTTTGTAAAGACTATGAGCCGCGAGGTAAGCATAGACTACATACAAAAAACTGTGTGCGAATACTTTAATGTACCCGTAGATATGCTTCGCGAAAAAACACGCAAGCGTATGGTGGTACAGGCGCGTCAGCTATCTATGTTCCTTGCAAAGAACTATACCAAGAATTCTTTGAAAGTAATAGGCAAGCACTTTGGCGGAAGGGATCACTCTACGGTGATACACTCTTGCCAGGCGGTACAAAACCTGATAGATACAGACCAGGAGTTCAGGGAGTCGGTAACAGACATCCAGAAGAAAATTCAAATGAGCATTTCTTAATCGCAGATTAAGCAAAACATACAAAGCCTCCGGAAAAACCGGGGGCTTTTTTATTTGATGGCGATGACGCGCAGCAGTTCCCTCCTTTCTACAAGAAATGCCACTGCTGCAAATGCAAACAGCAACACTGCGCTGATAGCAATGGATATAACCTTTGACCCACCGGGCAGCTGAACATCTATAAACACCTTTAGCTGCCACAGCGCAACACCCGCTACTATATAGGCAATTACCTTAGTCATGTTATACGGTACAGGAAAATACGTTTGCCCCAGCAGGTACGACACCAGGGCCATAGCAGCATAGCATACAAGCGTGGCCCAGGCAGCGCCCATATAGCCCATACGCGGAATCCAAAGCACATTGAGGATGATGGTAAGCACAGCACCACCAATGGCCACCATAGCGCCTAAATACGTTTTGTCTGTAAGCTTGTACCAAATCGTAAGGTTGGTGTATATGCCCAGGCAAAGATTGGCCACCATAAGAATAGGAACCACTGCCAGGCCCACGCGGAAGTCCTTGCCGATGAAGCCCGCAAACTGATTGATGAACAACATCACCATCAGGAATATGAATACACAGAAGATGCTGAAGTAGTTGAGCACATCGGCATATATCTTGCGCGAGTCGCTCTTTTCGGCATGGGCAAAAAAGAATGGCTCTGCCGCAAAGCGAAAAGCCTGGATGAACAGGGTCATTAAAATACTGAGCTTGTAGCAGGCACCATAGATACCCAGCATAGCAAGATTTGTATTGCTATCATACGGCAGCAGGTATTTCAGCAGCATCCTGTCGAGCATCTCGTTGATGATGCCAGCGAAACCAATTACCACAAGCGGCAGGGAATACCTCAGCATCTGCTTAAACAAATCGCGGTCGAAACCATAGCGGGCATCTATTATCTGCGGGCTAAGCAACAACAGCTTAACCCCGCTGGCAATCAGGTTGGCAAGGAATACCAGGCCAACACCCATAGCGGGGCTATAGAATTGTACAGAATACTCAGGATGGTTGTAGTACATGTTGCGCGCAAACACCAGAAAGAAAAGCGTAAGGCCAACGTTTACACCAATCTCTATCAACTTGATAGCCGCAAAGCGGATGGGCTTATTTTCGGCACGCAGGCGGGCAAAGGGAATAGCGCTGATGGCATCAAGTGCCAGTATCAATACAAACCACTGAATGTACTCTACATGGGCCTCGTATTTCATAGCAGAAGCTATCTGCCTGGAAAATACTAGCCCAAGCACGCAAAACGTAAGCGCAAAGCCGGTAACAAAACGGAATGCCGTGGAATATACTTTTAAGGGGTCGCCGCCATAGTTGCGGTAGCGGAAGTAACCGGTCTCCAGCCCAAAGGCCAATAATATGGTAAAGAAGCCGCTATAAGAGTACNNACTCGGTATTGACACCAAACTCCGCAGGGGTAAATACCCTGGTGAGCAGGTACATCAGCAGGTAGTTCAAAAAACGGCCGCCTATACTGGGCAAACCATATATAGCTGTTTGTGAAGCAAGTTTCTTGAGCGGATTCAAATGCCTGTTGTTTATGCAAAGAAAGAAAATGTAGGGCTACCGTAATTCACGCTGCGCACACCTAATCTGTTTATTGCCGGAATAACGGGCAGGCAAGCTTAAAATTTTGACCATAACTGTAACATTTTGCCCGTGTCTGCCGTATTGGACTATAGAATCTAATATTTTATGAAACACTTACTATACATTATTCTTTTTGGAGCACTAGCATTGCCGGCAAGCGCACAGCAACAACCTGCTGAAGCAAGCGAGGAAGAAGAAGTGCTTGTACCGGGAAAATACCACGGTGATTATAACGCGGCTGGCCAACGCCAGGGACAAGGTAAAGCTGTTTTGATAAGCGGCGAAACATACGAAGGTGCCTGGGCAAACGACAAACGCAATGGCTACGGCAAATCTAAATTCAAAGACGGCACTACTTATGTAGGCGAATGGAAAGACAACAAACGCCACGGGCAGGGAGTTTACTCCTTCATAAACGGCGATAAGTACATAGGTGTATTTGCCAATAACAAAATGAACGGCAACGGTATCTACTACTATGCAAATGGTGACAGGTACGAAGGACACTTCGAAGTAGGCGCTATAGCGGGCAAAGGAACTTTGTACTACAAAAACGGCGATAAATACGAAGGGGAATTCAGGGATGGTAAAAAATCGGGCCTTGGCAGGTACCACTTCGCAAACGGAAACATTTTTGAAGGAGTATATGAAAACGATGCAAGAGCAGGATTGGGTACTATGGTTTTCCCGGGTGGTGATAAATACCAGGGCGAATTCAGGGACGGAAGGAGAACAGGCAAAGGCATATTCACTTTCGCTAACACAGACCGCTACGAAGGCGAATTCCTGAACGGAATGATGCACGGAGCAGGAACATTCTATTGGGCAGATGGCGACAGGTTTGAAGGTTTCTTTGTAAACAACAACCGCGATGCAGGCAAAATGTTCCGTAAAGGAGTAGAACAAGCAAGCTCAACACAATAAGATAATAAACGCACTGAACAAGCACTAAAGCAGCAAAAGCCGATAGTTTTTTAACTGTCGGCTTTTCTGTTTTCGCTATTTTAGCAGCATGCTGGAGAGTTATTACCAAAGTACCCATATAGAAGCAGGTTGCGATGAGGCAGGCCGTGGCTGCCTGGCAGGGCCTGTGGTGGCGGCAGCGGTAATATTGCCTGCTGACTTCCGGCATGATGTACTGAACGACTCCAAGCAACTGACAGCCGCTGTGCGCAATGAACTGAGGCGCGAAATAGAGCAGGCCGCCATAAGCTATGCAGTGGCATTTGTAGATGAGGAAACTATAGACAGCATCAATATATTGAATGCCTCATTTCTGGCGATGCACAAGGCCGTAGATAAGCTAAAAGTGAAGCCCGGCTTCCTGATCATAGACGGCAACAGATTTAAACCATATAAGAAAGTACCGCATCAGACCATAGTAAAGGGCGATGGCAAATACCTGAGCATAGCGGCCGCCAGCATACTGGCCAAAACCTACCGCGATGAATACATGGAGCGGCTGCACCACGAGTACCCTATATACAACTGGAACAGCAATAAAGGCTATGGCTCCAGGGAGCACCGCACCGCTATGATAGCCCACGGGCAATGCAAATACCACCGCAAGAGCTTTGTGCTGAAAGAGTTCCAGCTGGACCTGTTTCCGGAGTAGTAAACATTACAGAGTGTTCAAATTTGGAACCATTGTTTCATATCGGGTGCATAACCTGATGAGGCAATACACATAATGCCGTTCTTTAATACCATAATTTCAGTATCGTATTAAATATACTCATGTATGAAACATCTCTTTACGCTCCTGATTACCCTATTATTTACCGGCCTTAATGCCCAATGGACGTCCATATCCAGCCCGGCCAATGTGTCGCTCTTCGCGCTTGACTTCAATAAGCTTGGTGCCGGTGTAATTTCGGGTACCAACGGCCACATCATTAGCACTGTAGACTCCGGCAAAACCTGGAAAGACAGCATATATACACCCGCCTACCAAAACAAGTCGGTGAAGTATGCAGGTAATAATAATGTAGTAGTAGGTGCTGAGGTAGGGCATAATTTTCGCTCAGTGAATGCGGGAGCGGGCTTTGCACATCAGACTGTGATTTCTTCTTTTGGAGATATGGAGGCGCTTTCTTTTGCAGATGATACGCTGGGATTTGGTGTAGATAATGGCTGCAATGTGGTGCGCACTACCAATGCAGGAGGCGCGTGGGCAGTAGCAGCTACGCCATGTTCGGATGGGCTGAATAATTTGGCAACACCATCAGGCAATACTGTATATATATGCGGCAATGCAGGCAATGTATGGAAAAGCACCACCAAGGGCAATACATGGAACCAATTGACTTTGCCGGAGGCCACCTCCGATTATTTTTCTTTATTCTTTTTTAATGACTCCACAGGATTTGTGGGAGGTACTTATGTGGCCTCTTCCAAAAAGGGTATGCTATGCAGGACTACCAATGGTGGCACTACATTTACCGATATGACAGACTCGCTGTATGCAGCAGCAGGTAACGGTAAGGTTACTGCCATGCACTGGCTGAATATGGATACAGGCTATGTAGCTATAGCCAAGAAAGTATACAAAACAACTGACGGCGGTATGACGTGGATTGCAGACCATACCAGCAGCGATAACATTAACAATCTGGGTGTGTTCTACAATAAGCTATATGCAGTGGGTTTCAGCGGGCAGATAGCCTACACAGCCATACCTGTGAAAACGGTGGTGATAGAAGATACTACGGTGATAAACAATGTGGCTGATGTAAAACCACTAAACATAACCACCTACCCTAACCCTGCGGCCGATGTGCTGCACCTGCGCCTGCCATCTAATGATGCTGCACAGATACAGGTGTACAATATATTAGGAGCAACGGTACTAAACGAGCAACTACAAGGCAACAGCATACAGGTTAGCAACCTGAAAGCGGGCATCTACATAGGTAGTGTTACCATGGCCAATAACAAGAGCAGGTATACCTTCCGGTTTACCAAGCAGTAAGCAATATATCAATCGCACCAAAAGCAAAAGGGCCGCAATATTGCGGCCCTTTCTATTTAATATCCTGTTGTAAAGTTAGCTTATGACTTAGCCTCTTCGCTGCGCAGTTGTGCAACCTCGCTGCGCATTTGCGGGAAGAAGATAACCTCCTGTATAGAAGGCTGGTTTGTGATGATCATGGTGAGCCTGTCGATACCGATACCGATACCTGCTGTAGGCGGCATGCCGTATTCCAATGCACGAAGGAAATCCTCATCCAGTTGCATAGCCTCTGTATCGCCCCTTTTGCCCAAAACCAATTGCTCTTCGAAACGTTCGCGCTGGTCGATAGGGTCGTTCAGCTCGCTGAATGCATTGCATATTTCCTTTGCATTGCATATCACCTCAAAGCGCTCTACCAAACCAGCCTCGCTGCGGTGCTTTTTGGCCAGCGGGCTCATTTCTACAGGGTAGTCGGTGATAAAGGTTGGCTGTATCAATTTAGGCTCCACGTGCGTGCCAAAAATCTCATCTACCAACTTTCCTTTACCCATAGTATCGTCTATTGCCACGCGTAGTTGTTTTGCAGCAGCGCGCAGGCCATCCTCGTCCAGGGCAGATATATCTGTACCGGTGTATTCTTTAATAGCTTCGAACATGGTGTAGCGTTTCCAAGGGCGCGCAAAGTTTATCTGGTTCTCACCTACGGTAATCTCTGTTTTGCCATGCAAGGCTATAACCACAGCCTCTACCATTTCTTCGAACAGGTCCATCATCCAGTAGCAGTCCTTGAAGGCAACGTATAGTTCCATCATGGTAAACTCCGGATTGTGGAAGCGGCTCATGCCCTCGTTCCTGAAATCCTTTGCAAACTCGAACACACCATCAAAACCGCCTACTATCAGCCTTTTCAGGTATAGCTCGTTGGCTATGCGCAGGTACAAAGGCATGTCCAGCGTGTTGTGGTGCGTTTTGAAAGGGCGCGCTGCCGCGCCGCCGTACATTGGCTGCAATACAGGTGTTTCCACCTCCAGGTAGCCGCGCTCTGTCATAAAATTGCGCATGGTGCTTATCAGCTTGCTGCGCATCACAAATGTTTCGCGCACCTGTGGGTTCACTATCAAATCCACATAGCGCTGGCGGTACCGTTGCTCGGGGTCGGTAAAAGCATCGTATATCTCACCGTCTTTCTCTTTCACTATCGGCAATGGCTTCAAGGCTTTGCTCAGTAGTTTTATTTCGCGCACATGTATGGTGGTTTCGCCGGTCTGTGTTTTGAACACATAGCCTTTGATACCGATATAGTCGCCTATATCCAGCAATTTCTTGAAAACATCGTTGTACAGGCTTTTGTCCTCGCCCGGGCATATTTCGTCGCGCGATACATAAAACTGTACTTTGCCCAAAGAATCCTGCATAACGCCAAAAGAGGCCTTACCCATGATACGCTGGCTCATTAACCTTCCGGCAATAGATATATCCTGCAAATTCTTCTTCTCTGCATCAAATTCCTCTGCTATCTGCTTCGAAGTCGTGTTTACCTCGAAGGTAGGGGCAGGGTATGCCTCAACCCCCAGTCTTGCCAATTCTTTCAGCTTCTCTCTGCGCTGAATCTCCTGTTCGCTTAAGTGCGTACTCATATAAAAATCTATTTTGGGAGGACGAAAATAGAAAATGAAACCGTGCCGAACAGATTTTAATACTATATGAAGCCGAAAATCTTTGATTTAAGCAAAATTAATTCTGCATAAAATCAAATAGCAAGGCCATATTTGCAGCGGTTTAAAACATATAAATGAACATTTTACTTCTTGGTTCGGGTGGCAGGGAACATGCCTTTACCCACAAAATCATTCAAAGCCCGCTGGTAGAAAAGCTTTTTGTAGCACCGGGAAACCCCGGCACAGCTGGCATTGCAGAGAATGTAGCCCTTGGATTGAACGACTTTGAAGCACAGGAGCAGTTTTGCCTGCAAAACAACGTATCAATAATAGTGGCAGGACCGGAAGAACCATTGGTAAATGGCGTGTACGACTATTTCGCAGCAAAATACCCCGATGGCAAAATTTCGGTGATAGGCCCATCTAAACAGGGCGCTTTGATGGAAGGCAGCAAGGCTTTTGCCAAAGAATTTATGCTGCGCCACAACATACCTACCGCTGCTTACAAAGAATTTAATGCCGCCAACCTGAACGAGGGTGCGGACTATATCAATAGCCAGACCCCGCCAATAGTGCTGAAAGCAGATGGCCTTGCCGCGGGCAAGGGCGTGGTAATAACCCCAACCAGGGAAGAAGCCATAGAGGAGCTGAACGCCATGATAGCCGAGGCTAAATTTGGTGCGGCAAGCGCCAAAGTGGTGATAGAGGAATTTTTGAAAGGGATAGAGTTTTCGGTGTTTGTGCTTACGGATGGCGACAACTACAAAATACTGCCTACTGCCAAAGACTACAAGCGCATAGGTGAGGGCGACACCGGATTGAATACCGGCGGCATGGGCGCCGTATCGCCCGTACCCTTTGCTACAGATGAACTGATGGCAAGGGTAGAGCGCGACATAATACAACCAACCATAGCGGGCTTTAAGAAAGACGGCATCGTGTACAAGGGCTTTGTGTATATAGGTCTGATGCTGGTGGGCGATACGCCTTATGTAATAGAGTACAACTGCCGCATGGGCGACCCCGAAACACAGGTGGTAATGCCAAGGCTAACGACCGACCTGGTACAATTGTTTGTAGCAGTAAGCAAAGGCGAACTGGATAAAGAAACAATAGAAATAAGCAGCGATGCAGCCTGCACTGTGGTGGTGGCTTCGGGTGGCTACCCGGAGCATTTCGAGAAAGGAAAGACCATAACGGGATTGGAGGATGTACAGGATTCTATCGTGTTCCATGCGGGCACAAAGTTTAATGGCAGCGATACAGTAACCAATGGTGGCCGCGTGCTTACCATAACCTCGCTGGGCAATAACATAACTGCAGCGGTACAAAAGTCGCTGGCTTCGATTACTAAGATTAACTTTGAAGGAAAGTACCACCGCAGCGATATAGGCTACGAGTTTAAATAAGCAAAGGACATTGATATACTTCGCATCGGACCTACACCTGGGCACACCTACCAAAGAGGCAAGTGCAGCACGCGAGAAGCTATTCGTGACGTGGTTGAAAGAGGTATCGACAGATGCAACAGAGATATATGTGGTGGGCGACCTGTTCGACTTTTGGCATGAGTACAAAACGGTAGTGCCAAAGGGATTTGTGCGGGTGCAGGCAGCACTAGCCGATGCGGTTGAAAAGGGAATAGCCGTGCATGTATTTACCGGTAACCACGACCTGTGGATGGGAGGCTACCTGGAAGAAGAGCTGGGCGTAAAAGTCCACTTTAGACCCATAACAAGAACCTATAGCGGCAAGCAATTTTTTATAGGCCATGGCGATGGGCTGGGGCCAAAGGATTACGGATATAAATTCATCAAGAAAGTATTTACCAATAAGGTATTGCAGTGGGCATTCCGCTGGCTGCACCCCGACGTGGGCATGCGCGTGGCCAATTACTTTTCGTACAAAAGCAGGTTTGCCTCAGGAGAACAGCCGGAGGAGGAAAAATTTGAGCATGAAGACAGGGAGTGGCTGGTGCAGTATGCCAAGCGCAAGTTGCAGGACCAGCACTACGACTACTTTATATTCGGGCACAGGCACCTGCCGCTGAACATAAAGCTGAGCGACACCAGCCGCTACATAAACCTGGGCGACTGGCTCACGTATTTCAGCTATGCGGTGTTTGACGGTACTGAACTATCTTTGAAGTACTACAAGCAACACAAATGAAAACAAGACAGCTTTTGATATGCGGTGCATGCGCTATGCTGTTTTGCCTGCTGGCCAGCTTTGCCGAATCGTTTGTATTGCTGGGTACAGCGCCCAATACGGCTACTTCGGCCTCTATAGATAACTTCGGCAACACCTATACCTTCTCGAATAACAAGCTATACAAATACTCGCCCGAGGGCAAGCTGCTGTACCCTTATGAGGAGTTCCGCTATGGCAACATAGGCGCTATAGATGTTTCCAATTCGCTGAAGCCTATCGTGTTCTTCCCGGACTTTCAGAAAGCGGTGATACTGGACAAATTTTTGTCGCCACTAACGATATATGATTTCCTGCAGCTTGGCTATGCCAATGTGCCTGCGGTATGCGGCAGTACGGATAACCGCATCTGGTTTTACGATAGCGAAAGCTTTAAGCTGAAAAAGATAGATGAAACGGGCAGTGTGCTGCGCGAGAGCCAGCCGCTAACTGCCCTGCTGGAGCGCACCCCGGTGCCGAACTTTATGCTGGAGCGCGATAACTTTGTGTATATGAACGACAGTACACAGGGCATATTGGTGTTCGATATCTTTGGCAGTTACCAAAAGACGATACCACTGAAAGGTCTGCGCAAGTTCCAGGTATTGCAGGATAATATTGTGTTCTACGACTCGGCTGCCTTGTTCTCTTACCAGACTAAAACGCTGTCCGTAACAAGGCTTGCGCTACCTGATACAGCCAATATATTGCAGGCGGTGATTGCCAAGGAAAGATTGACGGTTTTGAAGAAGGATGTGGTGGTTTTTTATCGGTATTGAGGGTTCAGCAGGTACAAGCCATCAAACTAATTCAGCCTATTTGTCTACAAGGGCGAACGCGGTTACTCACCTTTCTAATTTTACGGGTGTTCATGATTAACTTCGTTAGTTCGCTCCTACATAATACACGTTACCTACCATTAATAACACCACGAATCATCCAATATAAACCTTCTTTTGTTGGACTAAAGGCAGTAGATTAAGGCCTAACCTTGCAGCGTATAACGGAGTAAAAAGCAAGGAGATGATATGGCGAATATGGTTGCGAAAGCGGTGATGGGTGTATTAGAAAAGATGTTTAGCAGCGCAGAGGTGGTGGCCGTAAGGAAGTGGAAGCCCGGCACTATGGTAGAGATTGAGCTGCATATACCGGGTGTGGATGTGGGCGAATGGAAGTCTATAAAACGGTTAAAAACCAAAGTGGGCGAATGCGAATACAGGGACTATACCCCCGCAGATTGGGATGCGGAACGGAGCGTTTGCACCATGTATATAGAAACGGGACATGAAGGCACGGGAGGCAACTGGGGCAATAATGTAAAGACGGGCGATGAGGTTTTGTATGGCCCGGCACATGCCACCGTGTTACCTGCAAAACCTGGCAGGATTCTGGGATTGGGAGATGGTAGCGCGCTGGGGCATTTTCTGGCGCTGAAAAAGCTGACGGACAGAAAAGACTATCCGATAGATGTAGCCATATTCCTTGCAGATGACTATGTGCTGCCTAAAAACCTGGTAAGCGAAAATCCTGAATTTGAATTTATAACAGATGCCTATGGCGATGCCTTTGAAGCACTTGCTGCCAGTGCGGAGCGCAGGGACCTGAGCCTTTATACCTCCATATACATAGCAGGCAACTCGGGCATGGTGCGCGAGCTGAAGAAAATGCTGCGCTACCGGGATGAAGTATCTGCGCGATTTTATGGTGCAGAATTTTGGAAATAAAACGAAACAATAAACCTGGTCGACTGCATTATGATTAAAGGCTTATGTACATTTACGGTAGCACATGAAGTACAGCTAAAGACTATGGCGAGGAAAAGCCCGATACCGATACACAAAATCGTGAACAATGATCTTGGTTTTGAGCTGCGGAACAAAGCTGAGGATACAGGGGTATATGACGCAGACTATAGCCCTCTAATTACACACCGCGATGATTTCTATGTTTTCTTTCTGCAGCAGAGTGGTGTGTTGGAATTTATGCGCGACTTTGAGCAGGTAAAGCTTGAAGGGATGAATGTATCGTATATGTGTCCCGGGCAGGTACATCAATACTTTAAAATAGACGCGACAGGTTGGATACTAGGTATAGAAACAGCATTAATACCACCACAACTGCGGCAGTTGCTTGAATCGGGGAAAAATCAGAGGCAGACCGGTGCAATAATTGATTGCACACCTTTGCTGAATTGCATAGAATTGATTACGACGCAAAGGGACAGCAAGTCAGACTACGGCATCAGAAAAGCAATCATACATTCTCTACTGGAAGCATTGATTGGTATGATGGCGCAGGCTATTTTTCAATCAGCCGCCAACAATCATAAGCTTGCGAACAGAAAAATAGAAATAACAGATCAGTTGCGCGAGCTGGTGCAGCAAAACCTGGTATCGCTTAAAACACCAGGTGAGTATGCAGGGCTTTTAAATATTTCTGTGGCTTACCTGAATGAGTCAGTAAAGGAAAATACGGGCTTCTCGGCAAGTCACTTGATACAGGAAGAGATATTCCTGGAGGCAAAAAGATTGCTGCACCACACCAGGCTAAATGCAAGGGAGATTGCCTTCCGTTTGGGTTATCAGGACCCGACCTATTTCTCGAGATTGTTCCGAAAATTTACAGGATACACGCCATTGGCTTTCAGGGCTAATCAATTGTTGTAATGCTAAATTAAAAGCCAGCCAATCTTCTGTGGCTTCTGCGGCTGTTTTGTATGGAGTATTGGGTAATAGACCTCATGTGGACATTGCCTAATGCTTTGGTCTGCTCTGATGCGCGGGAAAGGGATTTCCGTATCCTGATTAAAATGCTATATATCAACTGTGCTAGACCAATTCCAGTTAGTATAGCCAGCACAAAGAATATAAATATGGTTGCCACCGTTTTCATAAAGAGCAAGTTGAAAATTCGGTGCTAGGGGCTTTTGGAGTTTTTTCGTGGAGAAGTGTGGAGGGTAGCACCCATCTACAGTTTTGAAAAAGTCAATTTTGGGGAGGTGGTTAAAAATCTTTACCACCGAGGAACAATCAAAAAAGGAGCGTTAACGATTTTTAATTGCTCTCCATCCCACTTGTAATCAGCAGGTTAAATGGTCTGTGATATTTGCCGCCTTTTCTGCTAGAATCGGATAGGTGTGTGGATTTATATTAGCGCGTAGGTCGTTGACCCGGAGCGTTCTTTAGATCACGGATATTCTTTTGTCTGAATCACGGATTAAC
>DLGO01000124.1:0-3274 GCA_002482725.1 Bacteroidetes bacterium UBA7692
ATCTCCGAATAACGCTGTGCCTTACTCCTTTACCTCTGTGGTTTTTTACCACGGAGTTTCACTGAGTGCGGCACAGGGTTACACGGAGTGTTTATTATAATAGAAACCTCTTCCGACTTTCGGACTTGCCGACTCCCGGACTCCTCGCCTCTTCAACCAACCATCCCTCAGATTTGGCAAACTGCGCTGCTTTTCGGAAATTCCGAACTCCAAAAACCAATTGAATGAGAAAACTACTGTTTGTTGCAATGCTATTTGGCACTGCAATATCTTCTTTTGCCCAACAGGCAGACCTTTCCAAACACTTTAAAAATTTAAAACCCCGTAGTATCGGTCCGGCTGGTATGAGTGGTCGTGTTACGGCTATTGATGCGGTATGGGCCAATCCCAACATCATTTATCTCGGTACAGCGAGTGGTGGTGTATGGAAAACCGAGAATGGTGGTGCAAGCTGGGAGTCGATATTTGATGACCAGCCTATCTTAAACATTGGTGCAGTAGCCATCACACAAAGTAATCCAAGTGTGGTATGGGCTGGTACCGGAGAAGGTAATCCGCGTAACTCTATCAGCCTAGGTGGAGGTTTGTATAAAAGTATTGATGGCGGTAAAACCTGGAAAATGATGGGTCTGGAGAAAACCAGCAATATCCATCGTATCATTATTGATCCAACCAATCCAGATGTAGTGTATGTGGGCGCCATTGGTAATCCATTTGCAGCCCATCCTGAGCGTGGTGTGTATAAAACAACAGATGGTGGTATTACCTGGAATAAAATTCTGTATACCAATGAAACATCTGGTGTGGGAGATATGGTGATGGACCCGTCAAACCCCAATAAATTATTCGTCAACATGTACCAGCATCTGCGTACACCCTGGAGTTTACAGGGTGGTGGTAAAGGCAGTGGTTTTTATGTGACTTATGATGGCGGTAAAAACTGGAAAAAACTGGGTAAGGAAAATGGATTGCCTGATGGTGATTATGGCCGTATTGGTATTACCATCGGACGCAATGATCCAAAACGTGTATATGCATTGGTAGAAGCTACCAAGAATGGTTTATATAAAAGTGAAGATGGTGGCGATAAATGGGAGCTGGTAAACAGTGAAGCAGCAGTAGTAACCAACCGTGCTTTTTATTTTCAGGATATAGCGGTTGATCCAACCAATGAAAACAGACTGTATAATATCAACCAGATTATCACGGTGAGTGAAGATGCAGGTAAGACTTTCAAAACAGTTATACCCTATGCAGGCATTCACCCCGATCACCATGCATTTTGGATTCACCCTAAAGACGGTAATTTTATTATTGATGGAAATGATGGTGGTATTGCCATTACCCGCGATCGAGGTAAGAACTGGCAGTTTGATGAGAAATTACCACTCGGACAATTCTACCATATCAATGTAGATAACAACATCCCTTATAATGTAATGGGAGGTTTACAGGATAACGGAAGCTGGCATGGTCCGGCATATGTTTGGAGACAAAGCGGTATCCGTAATGCATTCTGGCAGGGAGTTGCAGGTGGTGATGGTTTTGATGTAATGCCCGATGCAGAAGATCCAAACTGGGTATACTGTATGAGTCAGGGCGGAAGTGTGGGTCGTTATAATATTGCAACAGGTGAAAGATGGAGCATACGTCCTCCAACAACAGCAAGTGGAATACGTCAGCGTTTTAACTGGAATGCTGCCATTGCACAGGATCCCTTCGATAAGAAAACCATTTATTATGGTAGCCAGTTGTTGAATATGAGTACCGATAAAGGTGCTTCATGGTCACAGATATCTGGTGATCTTACTACAAATGACAGCGTAAAAATAGATCAAAGTAATAACGGTGGTTTATCGGTTGATATCACCGGTGCAGAAAACTATTGTACGATCATTGCTATCGAACCATCAGCAAAGGAAAAAGGAGTGATTTGGGTAGGAACAGATGATGGTAATGTGCAGTTAACAAGAGATGGTGGTAAGACCTGGACCAATTTCCGTGGTAAAATACCCGGCATGCCAACAGGTGCATGGGTGCCGCAGATACGTGCATCAAGACACAACGGAGGAGAAGCCTATGTGGTAGTGAATGATTATCGCAGAGGTAATAACAAACCCTATTTATTCCGTACAACCGATTATGGTAAAACATGGACCAGCCTGGTAGACGAGAAAAAAGTAACGGGTTATACTTTATGTGTATTGCAGGATCCTACTGAACCTAATTTAATTTTTGTGGGAACTGAACAGGGTCTATTCATGAGCTTTGATTATGGCAACAGTTTCCAGCAGTTTAAAAATGGTTATCCTTCAGTATCAACGTATGATATGGTGATACAGGAAAGAGAGGCTGATCTGGTGATTGCCACATTTGGTCGCGCTATTTATATACTCGACGATATCAATCCACTTCGTAAACTGGCTGCCAATAAAGGACAGGTGTTCAGTAATAAGATCACCGCATTTGCGGCACCTCCGGCTTACCAGGCCAAACGTAAACTGGCATCTGGTATTGAATACAGTATCTGGGGAAGTTATGAGGGCGAAAACAAAAGAGCAGGTGCACCCATCAGTTTCTTTGTGAGCAAATCGGCAAGCGACACGGGCAGAAACAGGATTGGTGATACCGTAACCCTCCGCATTTTTGATGCAAACAATGTATTGGTGCGTACGCTTCGAACGAGAGCCGATAGTGGATTCAATAAATACTATTGGGGAATGGAAGGAAGAGGTATCCGCGCAGGTGGTGGTGGTGGCCGCGGCGGCGGAGGTGCAAGAGGTGGCGCTCCCGGTGGTGGCGGTGCATTTAATGCAGAACCTCCGGGATTACCTGTTGACCCCGGAACCTATAAAGTGGTATTGACCCTGGGAAGAAACCTGAGCGATAGTACCATGGTAGTAGTGAATGATGATCCATATGCACCCACTCCAAAAGAAGTACGTGATGCCATTCGTAAAGCCAATGACAGATTGAATAAAAGCATGATCCGTCTGGGTGATCTGAATGACAGGATGGTAGATGCAGAAACGATCATCAACAAAATAGAAACGGCATTACCCAACCTTGATGCGAAGAAAGCTGATACCATTCGTAAAAGCATCAAGCCGATCAGAGATGGTTTAACAGATATACGCACCATGCTGAATGGTAAACCACAAACCAAGCAGGGCTATGGTAATATTCCACAGGTAACCGTAAACGGAATCCTGGGAGAAGCACGCCAGACTGTGATGGGTAAAACGGCCATGCCGGGTGAACAGGAAGACAGGCT
>DLGO01000124.1:3300-20647 GCA_002482725.1 Bacteroidetes bacterium UBA7692
GGAAGATAAAATCAGTGAAGTAATAAAGAAAGCCAATGAATTGTTTGATGCCAAATGGAAAGCATTACGCGCGGTGGCGGACTCAATTGAATTGAAATTGTTTAAAGATTATAAAACGTTGGAATAATTAGCATCGTCTTTGCATAATTAAAAGGGCCGCAATTTTTTGCGGCCCTTTTTTATGATCAGCCACAGATTCACAGATTAAATCGAGCTAATCTGTGAATCTGTGGCTGATCTTTTACAATTCTCCGACCTCTAACCCATCGGAAAAACTTAGTTTTGCGCCCGGATCAATTATTTGAATTATGAGTGCACCAAAACTGAGTCATTTAGCGGAAACACTTTCTGGAAGTGAAATTGTAAAACTGGGTAATGCGATCAGTGAAAGAATCCGCAATGGCGAGAAGATTTATAACCTTACCATTGGTGATTTCGATCCCTCTGTTTTCCCTATTCCCACCGAACTGGAAGAACTGATTATTGAATCATATCGCAACCGTAATACCAGCTACCCGGCTGCAGAAGGGGTGCTCGATCTGCGTAAATCAGTGGCCAGCTTTATCAAAGAATGGGAAGGACTTGATTTTGACACCAGCGAAATTCAGATTGCATCCGGAGGCCGCCCCCTGATTTATACTTTATTCAAAGCCATTGTTGACAAAGGCGATAAAGTAATTTATGGCGTACCGTCATGGAACAATAACCATTACACACATCTTACCGATGCAGAGCATTGCATCATTGAATGCTCTCCTGAAAATGATTTTATGCCTACTGTTGAAGAGGTGCGTAAGCATATTTCTGGAGCCACGCTTATCTGTATCTGTACTCCTCAAAATCCTACAGGCACCACGCTGAAAAAAGAAAGCATGGAAGCCATCTGTGATCTGATACTTGAAGAGAACGCCAAAAGAGGCGAAGGACAGAAAAAATGTTACCTGATGTTTGACCAGATGTACTGGACACTCACTTTTGGTGATACAATACATTACAATCCACTTGCACTCAGACCTGACATGAAAGAATTTACCATATTTATTGATGGTATATCTAAAGTATTTGCTGCAACAGGTGTTCGTGTGGGTTGGGCCTTGGGTCCGGCAACAGTCATTGCCAAAATGAAAGCCATTCTGAGTCATGTTGGAGCATGGGCACCCATGGCTGAGCAAAAAGCGGTTGCGAAATATTTATTGCAGAAAGAAAATATTCAACGTTACCTGCAACATTTCAAAGCAGAAATTGAACTGCGTTTAAGAAATATACACGATGGTTTCAAAGCCCTGCAACAAAAAGGGCATAATGTAGATGCCATTGCTCCGCAGGCCGCCATTTACCTAACCATCAAGCTTGACCTCACAGGCAAAACAACAGCAGAAGGAAAAATGCTGGAAACACAATCAGATGTTACATCTTACATACTGGCAGAAGCTAAGCTTGCTGTTGTTCCATTCTCAGCCTTTGGTGCCGGTGCCAATAATCCCTGGTATCGCCTGAGTGTGGGTACCTGCAAAAAAGAAGAAATAGCGGAAATGCTCGGTAAGCTGGAAATGGCGCTGGGAAAACTTAAATAAAGGAACAAGGTTCAAGGTACAAGCAAAATGCTGCATGTGTCTTGAATCTTGTTTCCTGAATCCTGTGGCTTAGGCTTACACTCAATTCAGATTATTCACAAACACGAACGCCTTCATCTCCCTTTCCTGCAATATGCCCTGCATGAGATGAGGTTTGCTGATGATTTTTCGGCGATTGATATCGAGTATTTCATGGGCCACACAGAAGTTGGGCCAGCTTTCGGTATGATATAAGAGGGTATTCAACAGGTTAACCTGACGATCCAGTTCAGACTGGGTCATGTGATCGTTTTTACAAAGCAGCCATAGGTCCCTGTTCATATCTTTCATACCTGAACAATGATTTAACGAACATTGTTGGGGCAGTTACAACCTCCTTTACCGTTTCTTCCTTTCTGGAAAATACCGCACGAGCTGCCCGCCAATGCAATAACTAACAGTAAAACGATTATTTGGTTTATTTTCCGTTTCATAATTTGATGTTCTAAAGTACATCATTCATCCAGAAAACAAGAGCCGTATCAGTTTTGTCTGCCGATTTTAACATACAAACCGTATTGGTGGCCCCGCTCGACTGGGGTCTGGGTCATGCAACTCGCTCTATTCCGTTGATCCGTGCACTCACTGAGCTGGGTTATCGGGTAATTATTGCCACCGACGGCCCACAGGAAAAAATCCTGAAAAGAGAATTTCCGCAACACGATTTTCTGTCACTCCCCGGTTATAAAATACGGTATAGCCGCTCCCGGGGTTGGCTGCCCTACAAAATAATGCAGCAATTACCAGCTTTGTTACATATTGTTCAATGGGAACACCGATGGTTACAACAGGTGGTTGAACAATATCATGTAGACCTGGTTATATCCGATAACCGCTATGGTTTATGGACAAATAAAATACCATCTGTATTTATTACACATCAGCTTACAATTAAAGCACCGTACGGCTGGCTGGAGAAAATAATTCAAAAAATAAATTATCGTTATATCAATCGCTTTACTGTGTGCGGGGTACCTGATATGCAGGAAGATAATGGTCTTGCAGGTATACTATCTCACCCTGTAAAAAAACCAAAGATACCTGTGAAATACCTGGGCCTGCTTACCAGGTTTCAGGCTAAAGAAACAAGCGGGAAAAAAGGGGTTACAGTATTGCTTTCCGGACCAGAGCCACAAAGAACATTACTGGAAGAAAAAATAGTTGAACAGGCAAAGCAACAACAACAGCCAATAACCTTGGTACGTGGGCTGCCTGCTGCTACGCAAAAACTTGAATTACCATTTTTTATTCAACAGTTTAATCATCTTGAAACAGAAGATTTGCAAAACCTGCTGCTTGAATCCGAAATGGTAATTGTGCGGAGTGGTTATAGCAGTGTAATGGAACTGATGCAACTACAGGTAAAAACAGTTCTTGTTCCCACACCCGGACAAACAGAACAGGAATACCTGGCAGAAACGTTGCAGGAGAAAGGATACGCGGTGCAAATGACGCAGGAAGGCTTTGACCTTACAAAAGCAATTGCCCTGAGCCGGTCACATGTTTATCGTTTTCCTCAACTTTCATCATTTGATAAAGAGAAAATACAGGCTTTACTCAGCTCCATTTCAAATCATCGTAATTCGAAAAAACAAGGCGGTTAGAAAAAACTATTTTTGCATTTTTTTATGACCCAAAATACAAAAGCACACCTGGCGGTTTTAGGGGCCAACCTCATTTTTGGCTCGGGCTATGCCGTGGTTAAAACAATTACACCACAATATATTGCTCCATTTGCCCTCAATGTAGTTCGTGTATTGTCGAGCCTTGTTTTATTCTGGTTGGTATTCCTGATGAACCCCGGGAAAGCAGGAATAGATAAAAAAGATTTACCACGCTTTCTGCTTTGTGCAGTAACAGGGGTGGCCATCAACCAGTTGTTTTTCATCAAAGGACTTTCACTTACAACTGCTATTCATAGCTCTTTGCTGTCGTTGGGTACACCTATTTTTATTACCATTATTGCAGCGTGGCTACTAAGAGAACGATTAACCATTCAGAAACTCGCTGGTCTGGCATTGGGTATCGGCGGGGCTGCCATGTTGATTCTTTCAAAAGATCAGCAACAAAACGGGAAAGACATTTTACTCGGCGACCTGATGATCATTATCAATGCAATCTCTTATGCTTTTTACCTGGTACTGGTACGCCCATTGATGGAAAGATATAAGCCCATTCATGTATTGAGATGGGTATTTACATTCGGCACATTCATGATTCTTCCGTTTGGTATAGAACAGTTTATTAATACAGACTGGCAGGCATTTGGAATGGCACAATGGATAGCGCTCTCTTTCGTGGCTCTTTTCCTCACTTTTATTGCTTATCTGCTCAATGTATATGGTTTGGCTGTACTTAGTTCTTCGGCAACAGGCTCATATATTTATACGCAACCTGTATTTGCTGCTATCATCGCCATGCTCTTCATGGGAGAACATTTCACCATCACCAAAGGACTGGCAGCACTTTGCATTTTTGCGGGGGTGTTTGTGGTAAATAGAAGAAAGGTTTGATTTTTTGATTTAACGGATGTGTTTTATAAATCAAAAAATCAAAGATCCAACTTAGGATAATCAAAAAACCAGAAACGTTTTTTTGCTGTACTAAAATCTTCCCATCTATCGCTTTCAATTTGTATGGCGAAAATGCCGCAGGTAGGCATATTATCAATACTTGTTTCGGTTAAACTGTTTACGAAAGCTGTGATACCAGGGTTGTGTGAAAAAATGGCCACAGTATCAATTTCCGGATCAATTGTTTCGATCACTTTGTAAAAAACAGATGCGGGGGCATGGTATAGTTCTGGAAAGAGCAGAATATCTTTTTTTGTTTTGCCATAGGCTTCCGCAAAATAAACAGCCGTAGTTAAAGCCCTGTTGGCAGTGCTGGAGAGGAAAGCTTGGATAGCTACGCCCCTCGCTTTTATTTTTTCTGCCATACGTGGTGCATCCCGATGACCACGATCATTCAAAGGGCGTTCAAAATCGCCGGTAAAAGCATTGGCCCAACTACTTTTTGCATGGCGTATGATCAAAACCTGTTTCATTGCCGAAAAGTTACAATAAAGTCCGTTTACTTTGTGTTTATGCCGATAACCCGCTTATTAATAGAAGACTTTATAACACAGGCTCAGGAACAGCCCATCGTCGATGTCAGAAGTCCGGGCGAATACGAGCACGCACATATACCATCGGCCAATAGTTTACCACTGTTTACCAACGAAGAAAGAAAAGTAGTGGGAACGGCCTATAAACAGGAAAGTAAAGAGAGGGCCATTAAAATAGGGCTGGAATATTTTGGCCCTAAAATGGTAAAAATGGTGGAGGAAGTAGAAGAGATCATAGAGAAGCACCATACAAAAGAAAAGAGACAAAAGGAAGAAAAGAAAATATTTGTGTACTGTTGGAGAGGGGGCATGCGAAGTGCAGGTGTAGCCTGGCTACTCGATCTCTACGGGTTTAAAGTATACACGCTGGTGGGTGGATATAAAGCATATCGTAACTGGGTCATAAAACAATTTGAAAAAGAATATCCCATATCCATAATTGGGGGCTATACGGGAACAGGTAAAACAGAAATGCTTCACCGTTTACAGGCAATGAAAGAAGCGGTATTGGATTTGGAAGGAATTGCCTGTCATAAGGGCTCAGCTTTTGGCAACCTGGGTCAGCCAACACAACCCAAACAGGAAATGTTTGAAAACCTGCTGGCGACGCGCTTGTATGAATTGATGGAATTACAAGGGACTACACATATCTGGACCGAAGATGAGAGCCAGCGTATTGGTGAAGTAAATATTCCGATTAAGTTTTATTCATTCTTGAGAACAAGAACCCTGTATTTTATGGATATTCCTTTTGAAGAAAGGCTTAATTACATTGTTGAACAATACGGACAGTTTGAAAAAGAGAAACTCATCAATGCTACCGTGCGTATTCAAAAACGATTAGGCGGACTTGAAACAAAGACGGCGGTTAACTGTTTGCTTGAAAACGATACGAAAGGTGCATTTGCTATACTCCTGAAATATTATGACAAGTTTTATAATAAGAGTATGCACAATCAAAGAGAAAATGTAGAACTGTTAATGCATAAAATAACAATGCCGCAGGTAAACCCGTCTCTGAATGCGGAACAGGTAAAACGTGCATACAGGAACCGGGTTGTTAGTTCAACCAGCCTTTGATGGTAAGAAAACTCATATAAGTCATTAACCCAACTACTATCCATCCGCATATGGTTAGCCATACAGGATGTGAATATCCGGCTATTTTCTTCCTGCTGATTATTAGCAGCATTACAGCAAGCGCAACGGGTAAAATCAAACCATTTAAAGCGCCTACTGTTACAAGAATTTTTACAGGGTTGCCAATGAATACATAAATAAGACCCGACAAGAGAATAAAACCAGTTATAAGCCAGCGATAGTTTTTCTCTATCCAGGGATGAAAAGTCCGTAGAAAAGAAACAGAGGTATAAGCGGCACCCACAACAGACGTAATAGCTGCGCACCACATTACCACACCAAAAAAACGATATCCCATTTCCCCTGCAGCAATTTTAAAAACAGAAGCGGGTGGATTATTTGCATCCAACAGATTGCCGGCACTTACCACACCCAAAACAGCCAGGAATAAAACGATACGCATGACCGCTGTAACACAGATACCTGTTACTGCACTTTTTGTAACAGCCGGAACAGCATTAACACCTTTAAAGCCGGCATCAAGCAAACGATGTCCGCCGGCAAAACAAATATACCCCCCAACCGTACCACCCACCAGTGTTACAATGGCTTTGGCGTCGATGGTTAGTGGTACAAAACTGCGGTGTAAAGCATCGGCCAGAGGAGGCTCTGAAACGATAGCTACATATAATGTAAGTAGCACCATGATGATGCCCAGTATTTTGGTGAAAGCATCCATGATAGTTCCGGCCTCTTTCATCCAGAAAATAAATAAGGCAATACCACAACTGATGATGGCGCCATAAACATTGGGTAAACCTGTAAGTACTTCAATACCCAAACCACATCCGCCAATATTACCAATATTAAAAGCAATACCACCTGCAAGAATAAGTGCAGCAAGACCATAACCCAAACCGGGTAACATATCGTTTGCAATATCCTGCGCACGTTTTCCTGTAACAGATAATATGCGCCAGATATTTACCTGCGCAATGATGTCGAGCAGGATGGAAATCAGGATGACAAAGCCAAAGCTGGCCAGCAATTTTTCTGTAAAAACAGTAGTCTGTGTAAGAAAACCGGGCCCAATGGCAGAAGTAGCCATCAAAAAAGCGGCACCCGTAATGGCTGTATTTTTTTGTATGTTTTTCAAGGATGAAAAGATCGTAAATCTATCTGATGTTTTTGCAGAAGCCGGTTAATTTGCCTGGCAAACAGTACTGCATGTTCACCATCACCATGAATACAAATAGTATCGCAACTGATAGGTACCGTTTTGCCATTTATGCTGGTTACTTCTTTTTGAAGGATCATCTGTAAAACCTGTTGTTCGGCATCTTTATCGTTTGTAATAAGTGCATTGTGTTGTTTACGGGGCGTTAGCGTACCATCATCCTGGTAAGTTCTGTCGGCAAATACTTCACTGGCTGTTTGAAGACCAATATCTTTTGCAGCCCGAATACTTTCACTGCCACTTAATCCGAATAAAACGAGTTGATCATCAATTTCATAAACGGCATTGGCAATGGCTGCAGCGAGCGAATAATTTTTTGCCGACATATTATACAAAGCCCCATGTGGTTTTACATGTTTGAGTTGACCGCCCATTGCAAAAACAAGATCAAGTAACTGGTACACCTGTTCAGAAACAATGGAAACAATATCTTCTTCCGGAAAATCCATTTCTGTTCTGCCGAAATTCTCGCGGTCGGGGAAACCAGGATGAGCACCAATGGCCACATTATGTTGTAATGCCAGCTCAATGGTACGGCGCATGGTATTTTCATCACCCGCATGAAAACCGCAGGCAATATTGGCGCTGCTGATGAATGGCATCAGTTCAGCATCATTGGCCATGCCTTCACCCATATCGCAGTTCAGGTCGATGTACATTATAGCGATTTTTTAATTTTTGATTTTTTGATCTTCGACTTTTTGAATTGTATCATTTCTTTCAATCAAAAAATCAAAGATCAAAAAATCAAACTTCCTCCATCCTCAATTTACAAGCAATTTCTGTTTGTGTCAAATACAAATCCAATTCCTGAAGCCTGTTATGTGCTTCTTCGATTGTTATTTCTTTAAAACAAATAGATTCACCTGGTTCAAATTGAGCGAGTTTGGGAATATCGGCACTGATTACATGACCTATTCTCGGATAACCACCTGTGGTCTGGTGATCGGCCATCAATACAAGCGGCTGGCCATTGGGCAACAACTGTATGGTTCCTTTGGTAACAGCAGTAGAAATGAGTTCTGTTGGCTTTGTGAGAAAAACCGGGCTCCCCGTTAAACGATAACCCATGCGATTACTGTTATGGTCTATCTGGTACATGTTTTGTTTGAATTGATCTTTCATTTCTTCACTCATGAACAACCATTCTTTACCAGTTGTAAAGTGAATGTTTTTGTCAGACAGATGTACAGGAGATTGAACATACCAGGAACAAATATTAGTAGTTGGTATTGTTTCTGACAATGTTTTTTTATAGCCGATTACAGACCCCGTTGTTAAAAGTTGCCCACCATGGTTTAGCTGTATATGCGTGCTATTGCTATTGAGCCAGGATTTTAGGTTGAAACCATGCTGAACAGCCAGATAAATACGGGCACCGGATATTTTTTTCTGAAAAAAAAGCTGGCTGCCTGCTTTTACAAATACAGTTCTGTTTACAGGAACCGCTACCTTATTATCTACATAAGCAACTACTTCAGCCCCGCTAATAGCAAAGCAGGAATCTTTTTCAAACTTCAGTACAGGAGCAGGCCAATGCATTTCAATTACTGCCTCGTGTTCATCGTTTCCCACCAATGCATTAACCAATCGCATCGAAACAAAATCCATTATCCCGGTTGGATTGATACCGAGGTGCTGGTGGCCATAACGTCCCCCGTCCTGTATGGTATCCAGTAGCCCTTTTTTGATGATTCGGATACTCATGCCGAAAATTTTTCAATGGGAACTGCATAAAACTGTACTTCATCACCCGGTTTTAATAAACAGGGAGCATCTGTATCTGCATCGAACAATGAAACAGATGTTCTGCCAATCAACTGCCATCCTCCTGGCGATTCAAATGGATATATACCTGTTTGATGACCGGCAATACCAACACTACCTGGAGGAACTTGTTTGCGAGGACTTGCATGGCGTGCCGTTGCAATACGATCATCCACCGTACCCATATACGCAAAACCAGGTAGAAAACCATTCATAAATACCCGATAGGTTTTCTCCGTGTGTAATGAAACCAGTGTGTCAATATCTATATGATGATGTTCGCAAAGCGATTCGAGATCAGGAGCCACAGAAGGATGGTAACATACAGGAATGCGAATAATAGTTGCTGAACTGGTATCCTTTATATTTTCTGTTTGTTGAACAGCATCGGCAAAATAGTCACGAATAATTGATTGCGGATTTGTATTGCATTTTCTGAAAGACAAAGGATTATAAACAACGGTAATGCTGCTATAGGCAGGAATAATGTCCAGTATATATGATTTTCTGTTTTCCTGAAGCCGATGGAACAGCTTAATCACAAAGCGATTAATACTTACATCTATCTGCTGTCCAAAATCAAGCGTAAAAGCATGATCGCCACAGGCATAAAACTCATATGCAGAAGAATTACCCATGCCACAATTTAGTGCAAATATCCTGAGCGAAATCTCTCAGTCCTCCTGTTCTCTTCGGTCCCTTCCTTTGTAGGGTGATGGTAGAAACCACAACGCGGATAACAAGAGGACAGAGCGGTTTCGCAGAGAGATCGTTATTGACCCAGGTATTTTTTATCAATTGGCTTTTTTGAATCGCCATCCCAGAAAACAGAAACAACATAAAATCTTTTTCCGTCATTAAATAACTGGATGCTGTTGATGCCCCTTACTTGTTGAGGGTTACCATTTACGGTAAGGTCTGATTGATAAGTGGAAAACAGATGTGTTACTGCTCCATGTGTTTCTGTAATGCGGTGTAATTCTTTTTCAACGAATCCTATTTCCTGTAAACGAGTACCATTGCGCTGAATATATTGTTCGGGTGTAATCGTGCGAATAATGGTACCACTGTCTTTATGTGGAACAGCCGTCATCATATGAGCATCTTTTCCAAAGAGAAAACGAAAACGATCCCAGTCGCGGGCTTTATTGGTAGGGCCTGAAATTACATCATACAATGCTTTAACAATGGCATCGGCAGAACGAACATCCTGCTCATATTGGGCATATGTATGTACGCTGAAAAACAAAGCGAGAACAACGAAGATCTTTTTCATACCAAAATATTTCAGAACAAATTACAGATTAAGGTTTTGTTTAAGAAATGTAAAAATACCTCGCAAACTTTCCCAGAAAGAACCTACGACCCAATCTGTTTCGAGCACAACTGATTTTCTTATCCTCCAAAAGCATTGATAATAAAGGGGTTCAGTTAAATTTTAATTTTTGGCACGGTACTTGAAAAGATGAAAATGTAACACCAATTGATCACCAAAAATCCATCTATCATGAAAACAATGATGAAAACCACAGCAGCGTTAGCCGGTCTTTTCTTTTTTCAGGCCGCAGATGCACAATTAGGATTGGGTGTACGCAGTACTACTACAGCCACAACACGTGCAACCGTAAACGCCACCAGAGCCACTACTGCAGCTACCAATGCCGCAGTAAGAACAACCGCTACTGTTGGTAAGACTACCCAGGCAACTGTTAACGCTACAAAACAAACAGCGTTAATGGCAAATGAGTCTGTTCAGCGTGTAAAAACCAACACAAATGTGAATGCCAGTGCAGACGTAAAAACTTCATCACAAGCCGAACTCAACAGTAATGCAGGTGGAGAAGACAGAGGCCTGGTAAGGGCTGGTGCCCGCTCTGAGGCAGAAGTAAATGCCAATGCAAATGCTAAACTGCCCTTACGTGAAAGTGCAGAAATGGTAGGAGAAAAGAAAGAAATGGCGAAAGAAAAAGTAGCCGATACAAAAGAGAAAGCGGAAGCTGCCAAAGAAGCGAGCCTCAACAAAGCTGCCGAAGCTAAAGCAAAGGCTAAAGAAGTAAAACCCTCTGCGTCAGCAGCGGCTGAAGTAAAAGCAAAAGGAAAAGTGAAAACAGGCAGCTAAGAATATCTCCCACAGCTTGTACATTTTTTAAAAGCCGCTGACTTAAATCATACTAAAACGATTTCTTATGAAACTGTCCAAAAGCAGGCAAATGCTTTGGTTAGCCATTGTATTGCCCATTCTTTCACTGGCCCAGGAGACCGGGGGAGAAAAACAAACAAAGAATGAGTTCAATGCGTCCTTCAATTATCAATCGGCCCTGCATTTTTTTGGTCGAACAGATAGTCTGAAAAGCAGTGGATTATTTCCGACGCTTGGTTTTCAACTAAAGAATGGTTTGTATGCCCAGGGTAATTTCATATTCGTTCAAAACAGTATGCAGTCAGCGGCTTATACAGGTGCTACCGTGGAGCTGGGTTACCGTTTTCCGCAGACAGATCATTTTTCAGGCAACCTGTTTTTTTCCCGTTTCCTGTATAAAGATCAGAGTACGCTGGTGCAATCTGCATTGAAATCACAAACCGGTGCAAACCTGAGTTACCTCAACAAGGTATTGAACCTGAACGGAGGGATAAGTCTTATGTTCAGCGATAAAACAGATGTGAATACCAGTTTGGGTGTGGATCATTTATTCATTTTCAATAAAGGCATGAATAATGCAGCTATTGCGCTGGCTCCATCTTTCACGGCTAATCTTGGTACACAACAGTTCAGCAATACTTATCTGGAAAAAAAGAATGTTTTAGGGATACCGGTTACACAGCAAACAACAGAAAATGTTACCCAATTCAACATATTGTCCTATGAAATAGCCATGCCGGTTGTATTTGTAAAAGGCAAATGCAACCTGGCCATTACCCCCGCCTATGTAATGCCACAGAACCTGGTAACCGTTGCAGGCAGACCCGATTTATCGGAGAGAGGAAAGAATATGTTTTATGTAACACTGTCGGCAGGAATCAGGTTGTAGGAACAGAAGAATATTGAAGAGAGAAATATCCAATCTCCAATGTTGTGATTTCTTCTTTTACTTATTTCGACATTGGATATTCGATATTGAAAATTGATTCATCTTTCTCTCTGTTTTCCATAGGTTTCCCGCCAGGGAAGAGCCCGGTAGTCTTGCCGGGCTTTTTATTTGGTGAGTGGTGAGTAGTCAGCAGTGAGTATGTAATCTAAACACTGACTACTGACTAATCACTATTCACTAATGAACCTGCAACAATAACACCCATCCTGCCACCTGTTTTGTCCAAACCCGGAGATATGGGTTTTTATCTGATTTGCCATAAGTAAAAGCCAGGTCATTTGAAGAAGCCATACCTGCATTTATATATTGAAGGTTAGATGTATGGGGAATGATTTTTAATAAATCGCCAATATCCCGGGCACCCATTACGGGTGCATGATTATTTGCATTGAACCATGATTGTGCACTGAGATATGGTCCGTATGCTGTGTTTCCTTTCTCTTTTAGTTGTTCGTTGAGTTGCTGATCAATAGTTTTTACGTCTTCCAGTGTAAATGATTGTGTCGTTATTTTTTTCAGATCAAGCTCTGCAACAACTTCCGGAAGCGGGCGTTGATGGGTATAACGCACACCCATATCCGCCAGCACTTTCCATTCGCCCTGTTTATTGATATGCCATATGCTGCTGTATTGTCCGCGGCCGCTGATGGTATCTGTGGCCGATCTCTGTAAATGATAAGGCCCTGTTGTAAAACCAAAATCACCCGATGTGCTGATCACAGCATACTCGGGTGCCCAGTTAAGTTGTGCGGGGCTGCCGGGGCCTTTGCTGTGTAAGGCCATCCCGTTAACCGCATCACCTGCCGGAAAAATAATACCTGTGCTGTCTAAAAACTGCAGGAAGCCTTTTTTGATTCCATTTGAAACAGTATAGGAAGCAAAAGAGCGTTCGGCATGGATAAGGGCTTTGATGTTTTTTTGTGCCTGGGCTGAAATGGTCAAACAGATAAAAATATACAGCAAGCAATTTTTCATGTGAAATTTTTTGATAAAGCTATTGTCACTTAAGAATGCAAAGGAAGAGCCTTCGATGAATGGTTGTAAAATGAGAACAGGTTACACACTTGTTGTGTAACCTGTTGCTCTGCTTCTAACATACTGCTTATAAAAACCCAAACTTGCCAAATGTTGATGTTATTGGTTTACAACCAACAACAGTGGTATCCCTTTTCAGGGGCCCTGCTTACGGGCAGGGCCGGTATATTGCTATCGATTCCTGGATTAAAGGGCTGTCGCTTTTTTACCACCTGCTATCACTGCAATGATCAGTGCTGTGGTAATGAATTTTCCTTTCATGTGCTTTTTTGTTTGTTTGATGATGCAAAAATGCATCGGAAAAACAGCCTGTTCAACCGCATATGAATGTGAAAGATGCAACCTGCATGATTGTGCGGGAATGCATTTTTAACATGCATTACATTTCATCCTCATTTCCTGCCGCTTGTCAGTGAAACACAGATTTCATGTTAAAAAAAGCATCACATATCTATGTGGTTTTAGCTGTAGAAATTTTGGGAAAGCGATAAGGAGTGGTAACTTTAAAAGAGGTGAATGGTGAATCGTTAATGGTGAATATATATGCTGCGATGTACTTATTCACCCATGTGGCTTGTTTGCATTCGGATTAGTATAGTTTATTAATTCACCATTGACGATTCACCATTGACAATTCACGAACACATCATTATGCGATAGGTTACAAAGCATCCATCTGTTAGCTTTGTAAATGTAAAAGGACCTTATGACCAAATTATTGATTTACGAAGACAACCCCCAGTTACGTGAAGGATTAACCATGCTCATTAACGGGTCTGATGGATTTGAAGTATTATCTGCCTTTAAGAATTGTAATAATGTAGAAGATGAAGTGCGGGCCTTTAAACCCGATGTGATCCTGATGGATATTGACATGCCCGGTACCAACGGTATTGAAGGACTCAAAAAAATACGTGAAATAGATACGGATGTAAAGATCCTGATGCTGACTGTATTTGACGATAACAAAAATGTATTTGATGCCATCAGCAATGGTGCCAATGGGTATGTACTCAAAAAAACACCACCCGCACGTTTGCTGGAATATATACAGGAGGCACAAACGGGCGGCGCTCCCATGACTTCTTCTATTGCCACTCAGGTATTGAAAATGTTTTCATCGCTTAATAATGAAAAAGGAGAAGACTATGATCTTTCTGAGCGTGAAAAACAGGTATTACAGTTATTGGTAAATGGCTATAGTTATAAAATGATTGCATCAGAAATGTTTATTGCCATTGATACAGTTCGTTCCCACATTAAAAAAATCTACGAGAAACTGCATGTGAACAGCAAGAGTGAAGCAGTAGCAAAGGCGTTCAGGAATAAGTGTGTTTAGAAGAAACAGGGTTACAGGAAGTAAGGAATAGGAGAAAGTCCGAAAGTCTGGAGACCGAAAGTCGAAAGACAATTTTTTTATGTTATGAGGAACGCCCTACACAGGAGTTCTAAAGGTAGCGGGCAATTTTCCTTGGACTTTCGGTCTTCCCGACTTTCGGACTGATCTGCCACTGAGCACAACAAACCACAGATTAAACGGCATTTTTTATTAAACTAACCCTCTTTCTGACTTTCGCCCTTCTGACTTTCTGACTAAAACCACCCTCTTTCACCATTCACTGTTCATCATTCACCTCCCACCCCTTACATCTTCCCCTCATCCCAACCACATTTTTGTGTGATAGTTTGCAGGCTTTTGCAGGTTTATGTTTGTTGCAGAATCGGAAAGAAAGCCGGTTTTACTGAAATACCATAATAACAACAACATGACACTAAAAAACAAAACCCTTCAACTGACAATCGTGGTATTGTCGGTTGTGGCTACGGTAGCAGCCTGTAGTGAGGCTGGGAGCAACCAGAGCGAAACCAAAAAAGAAGACATCACAGAATTCCGCCAAAAAGAGAAAGACGAGCTTGTTGCCCGAGGAAAATACCTCGTAACTGTTTCGGGATGCAACGATTGTCATTCGCCGAAAATCATGACTCCAATAGGACCGGTTCCTGATACAACCAGACTGATGTCGGGTTATCCTTCTGAAAAAGGAATTCCAACATTGAGTGAAGCACTGGCAAAAGACCAGAGCTGGGTGAAAATGTCGCATGATGTTACCGCTTTTGCAGGACCATGGGGCATGACATTTGGCGCTAACCTTACACCTGATGAAGCAACAGGTATTGGTAACTGGACAGAAGAAGTGTTTGTAAAAACCATCCGTACCGGTAAGCACCTAGGACAGGAAGGAGGTCGGCCGGTAATGCCGCCCATGCCATGGTATATGGTGGCAAAAATGACGGATGAAGATCTGAGTTCGGTTTATCATTACCTGATGTCGTTACCTGCCATCAGCAATCGTGTACCGGCTCCTATTCCACCAAATGAAATTAAAGTTGTTAAATAGCTAACATAAGATGAAAAAGAGTTTACAAATGATGCGTAAAACAATGGCAGCATTATTGGCCATCATGTTACTGGTAGTGAGTTGTACAAAAGAGTTTGACCCGGATGTACCTGTTGATCCGGGTACGCCTAATAACCTGAAAAAACTGAGCAAGATCAGTTATGATGATGGCAGTTACTTAGCCATTTTGTACAATGCGGCCGGAAAGCCTTCTAAGATAACCAGTGTAGTAAAAACCAGTAATGGCGATGATACCAATGTTTATCAACTTACCTATAATGGAGATAAACTGGTGGATATGGCATTAAACGATGGAACCAAATACAAATACACCTATACTGGTGCCGATATTACCAAAGTAGAAGTAGTAACCCCCAATAATGTGGTGATTGCTTACTATGAATACACTTATAAAGAAGGCCGTTTATGGAGAACCGATGTGTTCAGCAGTTTCGGCGGACCAATCGGTACAACGCCGGGTATGCGTTTTGAAGTGGATTATTATACCAATGGTAATATTAAAACCATGAGTACCTGGTATAAAGATTATACGAGCGGGGTTCTGGAAAAAACGGATGTGTATGAAATAGATACTTACGACAATAAGCGCAATACCAGTTTGTTGTTTGAAAATAATCCCTATCTCCCCTCACTGATTGCCATACCCAATAACCCGTTAACCGAAAAACATTTTGATAAGACGGGTCAGCAGTATGCGTCTGTAACACATACTTATACTTATGATGACCTGGGTAATCCGGTAAAACGCAAAACCGTTATCAAAGAAACAGGACTGCCTGATGATGTGTCTGAAACGACGTTTCAATATTAATGGTTTGATTTTCAGTTAATTATATGATTAATTTCCTATGTAAGCTAACCCCGACGCTACCGTCGGGGTTCTTTTTTGTGTGGTTTTAAAACCGGCATAAACATGCATTTCACATGTTTGTGTGGTTGCAAAACGGCATAAACAGGAATACTTTTGTTGAGTAATTAGAATATATATGAAAGCAGCATTACAAAATTTGGTACTCTACTTGCTCTGTATGGCAAGTGTTGTATTGGCTGCCCCCAACCAATCAACCCTGTACCCACAGCCACCGGGCAAATCCCGTGTGAGTACATTTTCGCTTCCCTGTTCGGTGGAGCGCCCTGTTTTTACCCAGGCAAAAGAAGGGGTAAGAAGAGACGCGTCTATTCTGGAAGGATCTACCAGATTTGAGCTCTGGTAAGGATTTCAGGTTTTCGATATCCGAAAAAAGCCCCCCACGGGTATCGTGAAAACCTTCCTATGCCCCCGCTTTTGATTATTTTTGTACAGCGATAAGTATTAGCTTACCGTTTGTTAAAAGAATATTGTATGATCAAAACAGGCAACCCCGTTATCAGTATTTATACGGAAATGACCCCGAACCCCGAAACGATGAAGTTTGTGGCCAATAAACTACTGTACCCGGGTAAAAGCATCGATTTTGCGGAAGAAGCACTGGCAGGCCCTTCACCATTGGCCAAAGAGTTATTCAGCTTTCCTTTTATCAGGAGCGTGTTTATCGCCAGCAACTTTGTAACACTTACCAAAACCGCTGATACAGAAGATTGGCAGGACGTAATTCCTACCATTAAAGAGTTTTTGAAGGAATACCTTGAAAATGGCGGTGTGGTAGTGAATGAAGAAGAAGTGGCCAAAGTGAAACAGGAAGCCAGCAATACCGTTAGTGCAGATGATGATGATATAGTGAAAAGGGTAAAGGAACTGCTGGAAAACTATGTAAAACCTGCTGTAGAAATGGATGGTGGTGCCATACAGTTCAAAAGCTATAATGAAGGTGTGGTAAATCTTATGCTACAGGGAAGCTGCAGCGGATGTCCTTCTTCCATGATTACCTTAAAAGCAGGTATTGAAGGCATGATGAAACGTATGATACCCGAAGTAAAAGAAGTAGTGGCCGAGGCAGAATAAAATATTGTGTTTGGTTTTTTTTAAAGCGTTGTATTCTATTGAGTACAACGCTTTTTTT
>DLGO01000124.1:20689-25059 GCA_002482725.1 Bacteroidetes bacterium UBA7692
GAAGTCTGGGAATCTTGCAGGCTAATGGACTTCTTTGCGCAAGCAAAGCCTAACATCATTTATATTTGTTTACTTCCGAAACCCTGCAAATAAGAACACATGGAGAAAGAGGCAATGATTGCGTTGCTGCAACAGAACTATGCACAACTGATAGAACAGGTTTCTCAGCTCAACGATCGTGCATTATTACATGCCCCTTCCGAAAAATGGAATGCGCTTCAACAGGTAGATCACCTTATCAAGAGCGTTGCTCCGGTAAACATGGCATTCGGTCTCCCTGCATTTATACTTAGCTGGCGCTTTGGCCTGGCTAACCGCCCTTCCAGAACCTATGATGCATTGGTTGATCGCTACCACATTAAATTGCAGGCAGGTGGAAGGGCTTCCGGTCCTTTTGTTCCACCCCCTGTTATTGCTGCTACAGAGAAAGAAAAACTTTTGCAGCAACTGGATAAACTGACCAGCCAGCTCGTTCGCCGTACAAATAAATACAAAGAGTTCGCATTAGATAAATATATACTGCCTCACCCCTTGCTGGGTATGATTACCCTTCGGGAAATGATTTATTTTACAGCCTACCATGCTTCCCATCACGGAAAAAGCATTCAGCACGGGCTTATTTCGCTCGCATAAGCTGCTCCTTTACCAGAAATATTCAATAAAATGAACTGTTCCTGCGTTTTAGCTAAGAGAATCTGTTAAAAGAGGCAAAAGCCATTGCTTATGGTATGCTGTTTGCTAATATTGGTTTATAATGAAAGCTAAGCTCTCCATATTTTTATTCTTCTTTGTTTCTTCACTGGCCGCACAGCGTATGACTTTTTATGTGGCCGATACAAAGGCAGACTGTTATGGCGTGAGCAGTAAACCTTGTTTACAGGTAAAGGAAAAACCCGGGGAACCTTATGCCTTGTTTTATTCAGGTATCGACGGATTTACCTATGAAGAAGGGTATAACTACAAACTGGAAATCATGCGGGTGAAAAGAGAAAACCCGCCTGCCGATGCATCTGCATATACCTATTACCTGATTAAAGTGCTGAGTAAAGAAAGATCAAAGACCTATGTGCAGAAAACCATCCCCATTCCCGATCAGGTGCCATTACCTCTGGCAAGAATCAGTAAAAACGGGAAGATGGAACAGGTAAGTGGTAACAGTATCCCGGATATTTTATTTGATAAAAGAACCGGAAAAATATCAGGCAAAGCAGGTTGTAACCGCTATTTCGGCAAAGTAATCATTGAGAACGGACGATTAATGATATCGGGCGTAGGTTCTACACAAATGGCCTGTATGGATATGCAGATGGAATCACTCTATTTAAAGCATCTGTCTGCTGTAAACCGTTACCAGTTTAACAGCGGTATATTACAATTATACAAGGACCAGGAATTATTACTGCAATTCAGCATCCCGGAAAATTAACATGATTTCCTGCCGACGGTTCCGGAGAGATTAACGTTTGAATCTGTATTTTGCTGTACCATGATGAGTTTCCAGGAAATGATTGATCAGTTTATCAGCGGTATTCAGCAAACCGGCCCTCTCGAGTTTATTGCTGTGATTGCAGGTATTGCCAGCGTTTGGTTCAGCCGGAAAGAACATATACTGGTGTACCCTGTTGGACTCATCAACACACTCATTTATATCTACCTCAGTATAAAAGGACCGTTGTTCGGCGAAGCCAGCGTAAACCTTTATTATTCAGTCATGAGTGTATATGGCTGGATACTCTGGACAAAAAAAGATGCCCATACAAAAACACTGGTATTGCATATTACAAACAGCTCAAAAAAAGAATGGATACAACAGTTATCCTTTTTTGCTGTTTTCTACCTCCTGATTTTTATTTTACTTACCTGGTTACAAAAAGGGTTTGCACCTGAAGCCATTCCCTGGGCCGATGCATTTGCCAGTGCTTCCGCATATACAGGTATGTGGCTGATGGCAAGAAAAAAAACAGAAAGCTGGATCTGGTGGATCGCAACAAATATGGCATCTATTCCGTTGTATTTTGTAAAGGGGTATGTTTTTACAAGCGTACAGTTTTTTATCTTACTAATCCTGGCCATTGCAGGATTAATTGAATGGCGACGCAGAGCAAAAAAATATGTAAACTAACTCAGTGTATTTGTGTTTTCTGTGACAACATTATTTGCCACTGACACCACTGAGCAACAGAGAATAATTATTCATGATTCATAAGATTGTTATACTTGGTCCGGAATCAACGGGGAAAAGCACTCTGTGCGAATTGCTGGCACAGCATTATAATACACAATGGTGCCCGGAATTTGCGCGTGAATATTTAGTGACGAATGGTATGGATTATACGTACGAAGATCTGCTCACCATTGCAAAAGGACAATTGGCATTGGAAGAGGAATATACGAATATGGTCCATGGTCAATGGTCCATGGTTGGAGACCGTTGGTTGAATACAAAAACACTTCGCTCACAAAAACATGCGCCAATTTTATTTATTGATACCGATATGTACGTAATGAAAGTGTGGTGTGAATATGTGTTTCAAAAATGCCATCATTTTATTCTGGATGAAATTGTTAAAAGACCCGCTGATCTTTATCTGCTTTGCAAACCAGACCTTCCCTGGATACATGATGTACTACGGGAGTATCCCGATGAACAACCAAGACAGGAACTTTATCATATTTACCGTGATATCATGATCAACCAGAAAATGCCATGGGTAGAAATAGCCGGTGATTATAATGAACGTTTACAACAAGCCATCGTAGCCGTTGAAAAAATAATTATTGCTGCGTAAGCTATTTCGATTTTAACAACTGTTGCAGGTCTTCATCATCTTCAATATTCTGCATCTGTTTCAGTATCTGTGGGTAACGCCATGCAACACGACGGCTCATTGGTTTCGGTAAAAACTTTTTTGGGTTGGGTAAACTAGCAATAATCATGGCGGCTTCTGCACGCGATAATTTAGCAGCCGGTTTACCAAAATATTTTCTGGACGCAGCTTCTACACCAAAAACGCCCGGCCCCATTTCTATTACATTCAGGTATACTTCCAGGATACGTTGTTTGCCCCATATCCATTCAATCATTTTGGTAAAATACAGCTCTGGTACTTTTCTTATATAACGTGTGATACCCCCAGCCTGCCAGAGAAAAACATTCTTGGCGGTTTGTTGTGTTATGGTACTGGCACCTCCACCCAAAGGAATTTTTGTTTTTTTGCCTTTCTTTCTGGGTTTCATACTTCTCTCAATCGCATCCCAGTCAAAACCTCCGTGATCGGGGAAAGTCTGGTCTTCACTGGCAATAGCTGCCAGCTTAATATTATAAGGCAGGTTGTTCCATGAAATGTAATCACGCTTCAATCCATATGAAAAACTATTGGATAGTTGTGTAATGGTAATGGGGGGCATAATCCATCGGCAAATAATAATGTATGCAAGGGAAGTAAGAAATAACCACAGACAAGTACGCCAGGTAAAACGCCAGATTCTTTTTGCGAGGGATCTTTTTTGTATCATTACAGAACAAGATACTATTTAACCTTTTTGCCCGGAAATGATCTGCATGGAATATTTCTTTCCCATGCGTATATAAGATTTATACCTGAGCGATTGCAGATGACCTAATAAAAAAACGCCCGCAGCGATGCCGATATTCCGAAGGTTGGTTGAACCAAAAACAGCTTCACCATTTTCGAGGCTGTTGAACAGGTTGAGAAAAATATAACCAGCACTACCAATTTTTAATAATGACCCATTGGTAAACATGCCACTTTTATAACGGTTGCCAGGCATGCCAATGATTTCTGAAACATGAATACCCATTAACCCAAACCAGGAAGTATCAATGGTAGGAAAACCAAACTGGTTGGGTACCTGACGCGTTATGTAACAGTTTACAAAAATGGAATCATTGGCGATACGCTTGATCTTTCCATCCATCCACTGTGTGGTTACATACTGGAAGTGAATAAAATCATCTTTAACCCAGCTCTGTATATTCTGGTTCTTTTTTTTGAACACAAGTACATCAGATTGTGCCCATGTTTGAAGATGGAAAAAAGCGGAAAATACGAACAGCAGCAGTACTGGTCTCATGTGGCGGAAAGATAAACAGGAAACGGATGATTTTCTTTAAGCCTTTGTTAAACCTGTTACAGCAAGGCCAAAACACCCCAGCAAAGAGCCACACCAAAACCGATCAGGATAAGTCCGGAAAGTTTATTGATAAAATGCAGGTTACGTGCGTTCAGTCTGGAACGTAATTTCCCTGCCAATACCACTTTTGCAATATCTGCCAGTAATACGAATACCAGACAGGTAGTAAAAACAATAAAGCGATATTCACCCGGATGCGCAGCGGTTTGAGAATC
>DLGO01000124.1:25081-32477 GCA_002482725.1 Bacteroidetes bacterium UBA7692
TTCATAAAATAGCCGGAAAGAAAAATGGCTGCATAGTCTCTTTTCCTGAAATTTTTGATGGCTAGTTTATTCTCCTCATCCACATGTACTTTTTTAAAGAACAGGGTATAAATGCCTACGGCTATCAAAAAAATACTACCGGCAACAGCAATAGGTGTTTTGTAGGAAAGCGCCATATTAAAGAGACCGGTAAAAAAATTACAGACCAAAACCAATGTAATATCGCTTGCCGAAACACCCGCCACAAAAAGATAACCTGCCTTATGCCCGTTATTAATACTTTGCTTGATGATAGCAAATATTACAGGTCCTACAGAAATACTGAGAATAACACCCAGTATCAGTCCTTTAATCAGCGGAGCGAGCATTCAGTGGTCAATTGGGTTATGCACCTAAAATAAGCGGATAATTTCAAAAAACAGTAGCTGTTTTGATTAACGGACGAACTTAACGGATAATTCTTGCGGAGATAATCATATCCAGTCCCGGGAAATGTTCAGTTAAATAGGCATTACCATAGAGATAAATGGAATCCTGGATGGCAGCAATGCTTCGGCCATATTTACCATTAAGCCGCATCAGCACATCCATACCCTTAATTATTTTTCCGATGGGTGTGTATCCTCTTACGCCTTCACGAATGCTGGTATCAAGGGCCGGATTGTCTTTCATATTAATGAAAAGCTGTGTGGTTCTGCTATTGGCGCGGTCGCGCACAAAAGACACCATTGCTTTTTTTTGTAACTGGAGCGGGGTTTCGTCTCTGAGTTTTTTAGTATCCCAGAAAACATTCATTTCAATATCATCCGAAATACCAAACTGTACAACATAATTGGGTTCTACACGGAAAAAGGAAGTGTTGTTATAATATCCCGTAAGCACCAGTTGGTATAAACGGTCTACACCAAAGGGCGACCATCTCCTGTAAGCCTCAAGTACGAAATCGCCTTTCGTGGTTTTAAATAATACCTGGAAACTTTCAGGCGCTTTTCTTTTCAAGATACCAGGATTAGGCGCCTGCGCGATAACATTGAATGAAGCAAATAAGAGTAAAACGAAAAAATATTTCATCAGGATACCAGTTCTTTTTTTAAGAATGCCTGCCAGTCTTCGAGCATCTTTCCCTTTAATACCCGTGGAAATTTATGCTGACCACCTACTTTTCCTTTTGAGCGCATGAATTCCATGAACTGTTCTTCTGTTAATACGTCAAGGATTACTTCTTTCAGTGCACTTTTACGTTCAACAGCATAATCATCATTCAGCTCTTTCAGTTTGTCATCAATTAAACGAGCCAGTTGTTTTTTATCAACTTCATCGTTGCAGGCTACAAACCAGTGATGGGCAAAAAAGCTATCGTAAGGAACACCCGCTACAGTAAATTCAGGGATACAGATATTTAGCTGTTCGCTGGCCAACTGAATGGCTTTGTTCATATTGTCAACACTCAGGTGTTCGCCCACAAGACTAAGGAAATGTTTGGTTCGGCCCGTGATGACAATCTCACATTTTTCTTTGTCAACAAAACGAAGTGTGTCGCCAATCATATAACGCCAGGCACCTGCAGAAGTACTGATCAACAGTGCATAATCTTTTCCTTCTTCTACTTCATGAATCATGAGTGCTTCAGGGTTATCAATCATATCACCATTCACATCAAAATTCTTATCATCGAAGGGAACGAACTCCATGAAAATGTGTTCACTGGTAACCAACCGCATACCTTTTGCAAACTGGCGATCCTGGTAAGCAATAAAACCTTCACTTGCGAGATAGGTTTCTATATACGTGATCGGTTTACCCAGCAATTTTTCAAACCCCTTTTTATACGGCTCAAAACTTACGCCACCATGAACAAAGAAGGCAAGATTGGGCCACATTTCGTGGATATTGTTGAGCTTGTAACGCTCAATCACCATTTCCATACACATTTGTATCCAGGCAGGAACACCTACCAGGAAACCGATATCCCATTCAGGAGCTTTGTCAACAATCTCTTCCAGTTTTTTATTCCAGTCTTTCTGTTTGGCAATTTTTTTACCGGGTTTATAAAAAGGCTGGAACCAGAAAGGGGCTTTTTTCTGTGTAATACCACTCAGGTCACCTGCATAATAACCCGGGCCTTCTTTCTGTAAATCGGTACTGCCACCCAGTGTGAGCCATCCCTTTCCAATAGAGCTGTAAGGAATATTTTCATAATTACGCAGGCTCAGCAGTTGTTTGATCATCACGATCTTGTTACCACTCAACAGGTCGTTGGTAACGGGAATATATTTACTGGCAGCTTCACTGGTGCCACTGCTCAATGCATAATAACGTATTTTACCGGGCCAGCAGATATCAGGAATACCTTCAAGCGTTTTATGCCACCATTCTTTATGTATCTTATTATAATTATAAGTAGGTACCAGCTCCTGGAATTTTTTTCCGGGGTGCTTTGATAAAAGAATTTCATCAAAACGAAATTGCTGACCAAAAGAAGTAAACCTTGCCTTGCGCAATAACTTTTTTAATACCCTGATCTGTTGTCTGCGCGGATTGTTCTGCGGCAGCCTCAATGCTTTAAGAATACGGTTAGGCAATTTTATATCAAGGATAGACATCGTTAGACTCCTAATTAATTGAATATACGAAACTACAGCAAAAGCGCTAAAACTATTGTATCAGTTGTTAAATGGCAACGATTCTGACCCTGAAAAGACAAACCTGAAAAACAAGCCTTTTTGTCGTAGCATGAGTTGCGTGGCTTCCTGCAAAGAAAGATCCGGTACACAGATAAGCAGTTGTTTTATCAGGTGTTGCTGACAGCGTAAACTAAGGTCTGTGAGACGACCCACTTGTAGGTCATTGGTTTCGTGAACACTTATACAACCTTTAACAATGGCCGTTTGCGCCCTTTTTGCAAGAATGGCCATCACGTGGTTATATGCTGCTGCATTACCTACGATAAAAGCTGTTCCGGGTCTGTTTAACATGGGTAAAACAGAGCGGGGCGGAAAGAGCCATTTTCGGAAGGCAGCCATCCACTGTGTCATGAAGATAAAAGGAATGAGTAACCAACCAGCTTTATAATGTTTGTGTACAAACAGACGCATGGCNNCTTTATAAAAAATACGGTTCTGTTTCTGTGTCCTGTTGCGCGAACTCTGTCCTTTATAATGAATGATCAGCGCATCGCCAAGGTAAAAAATGTGATGCCCCAATTGCCGGATACGTACCGACAGATCAACATCTTCACCATACATAAAGAAATCAGTATCGAAACCCTGAAGCTGATCCAGTATATTTTTTCTTACCATCATAAAAGCACCAGCCAGTACATCTACCGGGTGTTGTTCATAAACAGACAAATGCCCCAGAGCATAACGGTTAAATAGTGCAGACTGAGGAAACAGGGTGGCCGCACCTGTTAATTTGAAAATACTATTGGCGAGTGTTGGTTTTGCCCTTTTGCTTTCGGGCAGGTATTTACCAAAACCATTGATCATTCTTACTCCAACGGCACCACAATGATGGTGTTGTTCTAAAAAACTTACACACCTTGCCAGCGTATTTTCCGGAACAAGGGTATCGGGGTTCAGGAAAAGTACATAACGGCCTTTCGCATAACTTAATCCGAGATTGTTGGCCTTTGCAAAACCTGCATTTTCTGCGGATGGTATAAAATGCACATCAGGAAACAGGGAGCTCAATCGCTCCATACTATTGTCTGCTGAAGCATTGTCGACCACAATAATTTCACCCGAAAGCTGCTGCAGGGCAGTCTTCACACTGATTAGACACTGTTCCAGGAAAACGGGTACCTGATAGTTTACTATGATAACACTTAAGTCCAGGGAATTCATTTATCCTGCAATAATAAGCAGCTTTGCCGACCCTTGTATCCTGAACCTTGCTCCTTGGTCTTAACCGCAGGTTCGTTACTTTTGTGCCTATGTTGAAGCAAACACTCATCAAAGCAACCGAAGCCGGCGCTGCGGAATTACAGCGGTTTTTTAATGGTCAGTTCAAGATCACCAACAAAGAAGGAATCAATAACCTGGTAACCGAAGCCGATCATGCGGCTGAGAAAGCCATTTTTGAAGTAATCAGGCAAGACTATCCCGATCATTTTATCTTGAGTGAAGAAACAGGGGAAATCGTGCAGGATTCTTCTTATAAATGGATCATCGACCCGATCGACGGAACGGTAAATTTTGCCAATGGTATTCCGATCTGTTGTGTAAGTATTGGTATTGAGCAGGACGGACAGATGATATTGGGCGCTGTATACAATCCCTTTATCAACGAATTTTTCTTTGCGCAAAAAGGTTTTGGTGCCACATTGAATGATAAGAAGATTCATGTTAGTGATAAAACAGAAGTCATCAAAAGCTGTCTGGTAACAGGGTTCCCCTATACTTATCTCGACATGGAGAATGGTCCATTACAGGTATTTGAAAAACTCATCAGGAAAGGCGTTCCGGTAAGAAGACTGGGTAGTGCCGCTATTGATCTCTGTTGGGTAGCTGCCGGCCGTTTTGATGGTTTTTATGAACATAAATTACAGGCTTGGGACAGTGCAGCAGGATTTTTAATGGTGGAAGAGGCCGGAGGAAAAGTTACAGATTTTAAAGGGGAGTATTACTCACCTTACCAGCCACATATTATTGCCACCAATGGAAAAATTCACGAAGAACTGGTATCGATTGTAAACGGAGCCCCGGTGGAAGTGCGGTAGGAAACAGAGAAACAGAGGAACAGAGAAATAAGGAATGTCCAAAGTAGGAGGATGTCAAGACAAAAAAGTAAACGGAGGGATTGCCTTTGCTGATGGTGTTTTGAATTTCAAAACACATAATCCAATAATGATTATATGAGTGAAACAAGAACAGAAATACAAAGCCTTGGTGAGTTTGGTTTAATTGATCAACTCACACGCAATTTTGAAACACATAATGCATCAACCATACTAGGTGTGGGCGACGATGCAGCGGTGATAGATCATTTCGGTAAGCAAACAGTTATTTCAACTGACCTGCTGCTCGAAGGCATACATTTCGATCTTATGTACACACCGCTGAAACACCTTGGTTATAAAGCGGTGATGGTAAACCTGAGCGATATCTATGCCATGAATGCCACACCAACACAGATTACGGTGAGCATTGGTATGAGCAACCGTTTTAGTGTGGAAGCAATAAACGAACTATATGAAGGCATTCATATAGCCTGTGAAAAACATGGCGTTGATTTAATTGGTGGCGATACGTCTACTTCTCAGAAAGGGTTGATTATTTCTGTAACAGCCATTGGTGAAGTAACGCCTGATCAGTTTGTAAAAAGAAGTACTGCTTCAAAAGGAGATCTTATTTGTGTAAGCGGCGATCTGGGTGGCGCATTCCTGGGTTTGACTTTGATGGAAAGAGAAAAGAAAATTTATTTGGAGAACCCTCAGGTGCAACCCGATCTGGAGAATGAAAGTTATATCGTAGGCAGGTTGTTGAAACCAGAAGCAAGAAAAGACATCATTGGTTTTTTTGAAACAAACAATATCATACCCACGGCGATGATGGATGTGAGTGATGGTATCAGCAGTGAAGTATTACATCTTTGTAAACAGAGTAACCTGGGTTGTCGTATCTACGAAGAAAAATTACCCATTGCTGAAGACAGCAGAAAAGCAGCGTTTAAATTCGGACTCGACCCAACCGTTTGTGCGCTGAATGGCGGAGAAGACTATGAACTGATTTTTACACTGAAACAGGAAGATCATGATAAGATTACGCTGAATGAAGAAATCAGTGTAATTGGCTATATGACCGAACTGGAGGAAGGTTGTAAATTACTCACGAAAGGAGGTAACAGTTTTAATATTACTGCACAGGGCTGGAATGCTTTTCAGCAATAATACTTATGAAGACAGCCCGCATCATTGTAACCATCATTGTGTTGATGACAGGTTTGTTGAAACAAACAGATGCCCAGCGTCTTCCTCCCCCCTTACCCAAAATGGCTCCGGCACCGCTGGTGGAAGATATTGTATTGCTGAAAAAAATTCTGGAAGCCAATCACCCCAGTTTATATTGGTACACATCGAAAGACAGTATAGATTATTATTTCAATGAAACGATGGCGGGTATTACCGATTCATTGAATGAAATGGAGTATAAGAACCGTTTGTCGAAATTGGTGGCACATATCAAATGCGGACATACCACGGTTCGTTTTTCAAAAGCGTATGGAAAAGTAGCAGCCATGTATCGTTACCCACAGTTTCCGCTGGCGCTGAAAGTGTGGGATGATAGTTTGGTGGTACTGGGTAGTGCTTACCGCAATGACAGTATTTTTAAGAGAGGCACTATTGTAACAGCCATCAACCAGCGCAGACCTGCGCAATTGCTCGATACCATGTATCAGTATATCAGTACAGATGGTTATGGCGTTAACCATAAGAGCCAGATCATCAGCGGTAATTTTCCGGGCTGGTATAAAACCATTTTAGGTGATGCAGATTCCATCTATACCATTCGTTATATTGATTCAACGGGTGTTGAAAAAGAAACCATGCTGAAAGCATACAAGCCTGTTGTTGATACAAGCAGACAAGGAAGACAGGAAACAAGGGGGCAAAGGTTAACAAGGAGGGAAATACGAAAGCTCAACCTGCTGAATAAAAGAAGCATGGTGATTGATACGGCGGCTGGTACGGCATTTATCAGGCTCACCACTTTTACAGGTGGCAGGTTAAAAAGTTTTTTCAGGAGATCATTTAAAACACTCTCGAAATTATCGATACAAAATCTGGTGATCGATCTGCGTGAGAATGGTGGTGGTAATGTAAGCAACAGCATCAGGCTCACACAATACCTGGCTGATCAACCTTTTAAGGTAGGCGATACGGTAGCGGCCATCAGCCGGAAATTTGAATATGGTCGTTATATCAAACCGACTCTGATTTATTGGTTAGCGATGAATTTTGGCGCAAGAAAAGAAGCGGATGGCAGAATACATTACAGAAGATATGAACGACATTATTATGCGCCGAAACAAAACAATCATTTCAACGGAAAAGTATATTTAATACAGGGTGGTTACACATTCTCTGCCGCCACTATGTTTATTGCCCAGTTACAGGGGCAACCGAATGTAAAAGTATTGGGTGAAGAAACAGGCGGTGGTTATTATGGTAATTCGGCGATGCATATTCCTAAAATTACATTGCCCAATTCCGGCATTGTGGTGAGTTTACCCATGTACCGCCTGGTAATGGATAAGGAGCGTCCAAGGGGCCGAGGCATCATGCCCGACGTGATGATTAAACCCTCTTCACAGGCCATTCGTGAAGGGTATGATATTAAGATAAAGGAAGTGAGGAAGATGATAGGGCAGTAGTAGTTGATGGTCCATAGTCGAT
>DLGO01000124.1:32523-90412 GCA_002482725.1 Bacteroidetes bacterium UBA7692
ATCGACTATGGACCATCAACTACTCTCAATTCTTCCTACTGTCGTCGCTTGTTTTTATCTTTCCTATGTGTAAGCGAACGCTGCGTTCTTCTTTCTTCAGAGACGCCGCATAAAAGAATAATTAAACAGTTAATCGGCATGAAAAAACTACAATTCAAAGTAAGCTTAAATGCGCCTGTACATAAAGCCTATGATTGTATGCTTGGCATTAGTAACAAGTCAACATATGAACAATGGACTGCTATGTTTAACCCCACTTCTACTTATGAGGGTAGTTGGAATAAAGGAGACAAAATACGCTTTGTAGGAACAGATGAAAAAGGAGAAAAGAGTGGTATTATGTCTGAAATAGCAGAAAACATACCCAACAAATTTGTTTCTATTCGTCATTACGGTCTTTTAACAGCAGGTAAAGAAATAACGGAAGGTCCGGAAGTTGAAAAATGGGCGGGCGGATTGGAAAATTATTCCTTTGAAGAAAGCAATGGCATTACTGTAGTTACTGTTGAGCTCGACACAACAGATGATTTTGTAGAGTATATGAATGAGCACTATCCGAAAGCGCTGAATAAGTTGAAAGAAATATGCGAGTAGTAAAGTGGTAGATTTTTTTGAAGTTTATAGTCCATGGGTGATGGACCATAGTAGAAAAACTTCTCCTATAGTATAACAGCTATCGGCTAACCTCTCACTCATCCACCACCTTCAACACTTCCAGTGTTTCAGTAAGTCCCACCATCGCTACATTATAGCCTTTCTCAATTCTCCCTGTTCTGTGTGAAAGACCCATAACCTGTGCCGGATATAAACTGCACATACGTAATGCTTCATCGGAAGGAATATGTGCTTTTTGAACGAGGTTTCGGGCACAACCAGCCATATTGAGTGCAGAACCACTCAGGGTTCCGTTCGATTCATATTTGTCGCCATTAAGCTGGTGTGGATAAGGGCCCGTAGTGGTTCCGGTAACGGCATCGGTTATGGCAAACAATCTTTCTTTCATCTGCTTTTTGGCAATACGGATGGCCGCAAAATCAACATGATAACCATCGGGAACAATACTGCACATCACCGTTTCATGATCAAAGATGGCGCCCACCAATCCGGGTTCGCGGTGTTGCAAGGCACTCATGGCATTAAACAGATGTGTGGCAGTTGGAATGCCATTGTTAAATGCATCAATACCCTGCTGGTAAGTGGCATTGCTGTGCCCAGCAGAAATAACAATGCCATAAGATCGGATCAGGTTGATGATTTCAGTGGAACAGATTTCAGGTGCAAGGGTAATCATGCTGATGATGCCTTTACCATATTCAAGCAATGTTGTTACCTGTTCAACTGTTGGAACATGAATAAATTCTTCAAGGTGTGCACCCCTTTTTACCGGATTGATCCAGGGTCCTTCAATATGCAAACCGATACAACCTCTTCCTCCATTTTTCTGATATGCAGCTACGGCGTCAATGGCTTTTATAAAAACTTCATAACTGTTGGTAGCAACAGTAGGCTGAAAATAAGCAGCACCTCCTTCCCTGCAATAATTGTATAATAATTCGAGTGATGCTGGTTCGGGGTATTCAGACAATAGCCTGTCATAGGCGCCATAAATCTGTATATCCATAAATGCCGGCGCAATAACAGGAAACTGTGCCGTATAGGGCTCATGGATCACCGTGGCAGGAACAATATCAACAATAGCGGTTCTTTCTGTAACCACTACCTGTTGCTCCAGCCACCGGCTTCCGGTAAATAACCTGTTGGCGAAATAGGTGTTGCGTTCACGCATAGAATTATTTTCTCTTGATGCTTTTTTCTAAGGCCAATATACATTCTCTTACTTTGGACATTCCTTATTCCTTATTTCTCTGTTCCTCTGTTTTCTTTCTCCTGGGAAATATAAAATTTGTCCGCGTCTTTCCAGAAAGGGAATTTTGTTCGCACTTCATCTACTGTTTCTTTCTGTAGCGTAATCGTGAAAATAGCTTCATCATGTTCTTTATGATACAACACTTCACCTAATGGATCAATCACCATACTATTGCCACTGTGGTAAATATTGTTGCCATCGTTGCCTATGCGGTTGACACCGATAACATAAGCTTGGTTCTCTATGGCACGGGCGCGTAATAAAGTTTGCCAGGCAATATTACGACGCTCGGGCCAGTTGGCTACGCAAATCAGAATGTCGTAAGCATCTGATTTGGTATTGCGAATCCACACGGGAAAACGAAGGTCGTAGCACACAATAAGGTTGATGCGCCATCCTTTGTATTCGACAATCAATTGCTCATGGCCGGGACTGAATGTTTGTGGCTCCGTAGAAAGGGAGAAAAGATGCCGCTTGTCGTAGTGCTTTACAGGGCCATCGGGCTGGACCCAAAGCAATCTGTTGTAAAAGGAGCCATTGTCTTCGATCAGAACACTACCGCATAGAACAACGTTTCTTTCCTGTGCGGTGCTTTTCATCCAATTGATGGTTTCGCCATCCATTCCTTCGGCCAGGCTGGTATTCATGCTGAAACCGGTGGTGAACATTTCGGGGAGTACTATGACATCTGTGGGTTCAGAGATGGCATTGATTTTATCCGTAAACATACTACGGTTAGCGGCGGCATCTTCCCAGGTGAGCGATGTTTGGATAAGTGATATATTCATCTGTAGAAAAGTAAATATTTAACAGGACCAGCTATGCTTTAATATAGCAAAGGTAAACATAAGAAGGAACAGAAATGCAATGCCCGGAGTCGAAACTGCCAGATGTGGGCACCACTATATTTACGGTAATGAGCGCATTGGCCAGGGAGCATAATGCTATTAATTTGTCTCAAGGTTTTCCGGATTTTAATCCTGACGCGCGATTGGTTAATGCCTTGGAAGAAGCCATGCGAAAAGGAGCAAACCAATATGCACCAATGGCCGGATTGCCTGTGCTAAGAGATAAGTTGGCAGCTAAGTATAATGCGTTGTGTGGAAGCAGCATAAATGCTGATGCAGAGATAACCATAACTGCCGGAGGGACGCAGGCAATATTTACTGCTATACAAGCTGTGGTGCATGCCGGTGATGAGGTGGTTATGTTTGCTCCAGCTTATGATAGTTATGCACCTGCTGTTGCTTTGGCAGGAGGCAAAAGCGTTTACTACAATATGCTTGCCCAGGAGTTTAAGATAGATTGGGATGAGCTGGCGCTATTAGTAAATAGCAGGACAAAGCTGATCATTATCAATACTCCGCATAATCCAAGCGCTACGGTACTGAGGAAGGAAGATATGATAGGGCTTGAGCAGTTGGTAAAGGATACGGATATACTCTTAATGTTTGATGAGGTGTATGAGCATATAGTATTTGATGGGGCTGAACATGAGAGCAGCCTCAAATACCCGGGCTTGTTTGAACGGAGCTTTATGATTAGTTCGTTTGGGAAAACATACCATACCACAGGTTGGAAGGTTGGCTACTGTATAGCCCCAAAACAGCTGACAACTGAGTTCAGGAAGGTACATCAGTTCAATGTGTTCAGCATACACACACCAACGCAGTATGCCTATAGCGAGATTATGGATTTCCCTGAATTGTATTTAGGGCTGCCACAGTTTTATGAAAAGAAGAGGGACTATTTTGCTGAAGGGCTTGGGCAGACTAAGTTTAAGGCGCTAAAATCTCGGGGTACGTATTTTCAGTTGGCAGACTACTCAGCGATAAGTGATATGAAAGATGTGGAGTTTTGTGAATGGCTTACTATAGAAAAGGGCGTTGCAGCTATTCCACTGTCGGTGTTTTATAATGAACCTATAAGTTCAAAAATTATCCGTTTTTGTTTTGCCAAAGAGCAAAGTACGCTGGATGCAGGATTGGAGCGGTTAGTGAGAGTGTAAAGTTACTTTACGGTCCGTTGACGTACTGCCTCGAAGAGCAATACCGCTGCACTTACGCTTACGTTCAAAGAATCAATTGCTCCCTGCATAGGAATTTTTATGCGATGGGTTGCTGCTGCTGCCACATGTTTATTTAGCCCTGTAGCCTCTGTGCCAACTATTATGGCAGAAGGTGTACGGTAGTCGTAGTTGTAATACCAGTCGCTGGAGGTAAGCTCTGCGGCATAGGTTGTGATACCTTTTTCTGCAAAGAATATAGCCGCCTGCTCCCAGGTACATAGTGCAATCTGATTGGTGAAAACGGTGCCAATGCTGCTGCGTATGGCGTTAGGATTGTAGACATCGCATTTAGGATCGCAGATAATAATGGCGTCAGCTTTCACTGCATCGCAGGTGCGCATCATAGCGCCAACGTTGCCGGGTTTCTCTACTCCCTCCAAAACAAGGAGCAGTGGATTGTCGCTAAGACTGAGCGCTGAAAGGCTAAGGTCTTTTGTACGCATTAAGGCTATGATACCTTCTGTGCTTTCGCGGTAGGCCGCTTGCTTATATATCTCTTCGGAAACAAAAGTGAGGGTTGGCTGTGGAGATGTAGCGGATTTGTCCTCTATGCTGTTTGTTAAGGTCTTTACATTGTCGTATCCAATACCGGGATTGGCAGTTAAAAGGGGTTCGCATACATAAAAATGCATTGGCTCATATCCACCGGTCAATGCAAGGGAGCATTCGCGTAAACCTTCCACCACGAATAGCTGTTCTTCTTTGCGTGCCGAAGACTTATCTATCAGCTTGCGCAGTAATTTCACGCGGGGATTATGTAAACTTGTAATGATTTCTCGCATATAGTAAGAATGCAAATCTCTGTTTTTTATGCATCAAAACACAACTACAGCTCTTCGTTTTTATCATTACAATAAAGATGAGATGATAGTGCAGGGCAATACAACGCTTGCGGCCTGCCAAAACTTTGACCGGGAAACCCATGTAAACTGGCTTAGTGTAAGGGGATTGCAGGATAAAGAACTGATACAAAGGATAGGTGAAGAGTATCATATACATCCATTGATAGTAGAAGATATACTGCATACCAAGCAACGGCCGAAGGTTGAGTCTTATGGTAACATGCTTTTTATTACGCTACGGTTGTACTATATCATAAACGAGCAGATAAAATCACAGCAGATAAGCTTTGTGCTACAGAACAATGTGCTGATCTCTTTCCGGGAGCATGATACGGGTATCTTTCAATTAATAAAGGATAGAATAGAAGCAGGACAGAACCAAATACGCAGAAAGGGCGAAGACTACCTGCTATACTCATTGCTGGATGCCATTGTAGATAATTACTTTGTAGTACTTGATTCTCTGAGCGAAAGGATCCAGGCTTTGGAAGATGATATAACCTTGCATCCGCAAAAGAGCCAACTGCTAAAATTGCAGAAGCTAAAGCGCACCATGATAACTATGCGCAAGCATGTATGGCCGGTAAGGGAATTGTTCAATAATCTTGAGCGCAATGAGATAGATTTCTTCGAGCAAGAAAACAAGCCCTATCTACGCGACTTGAATGACCATATCTTCAGGGTGATTGACACTATAGAAACCTATCGCGATATCCTGACCAGCTTGATGGACCTGTACCATAGCATGCTGAGCAACAGGATGAATGAGGTGATGAAAACGCTTACTGTACTTTCATCTATTTTCATTCCACTCACTTTTATAGTAGGTGTGTATGGTATGAACTTTGATAATATGCCTGAGCTTCACTCTCAGAATGGCTACTTTATATTATGGGGTATAATGGGCGCTTTAACTTTAGGGCTTATTATATACTTTAAGAAGCAGAAGTGGTTCTAACAGATTTTTTATTTTAACTCTGTATATACCGGGCGGAAACCTGTGGTAGGAGAAGGAACTATATCGGCAGCGAATTTTTCTTTTGCATCGATCCTTAAAAAATCAGCGGCAGCATTCCAGTGACCCCCTTTTGTGAAGCTAAGTCCTGATGTTATCTCTGCTACGTTGCCTGCCATGTTGTACAAGCCAAAAGCATTAGGCATATATGACTTAACAGTTGCTGTAAAAGAAGCATCGGGATTCTCGTTGCCGGAATCTGATAATGTACCAGCTACTTTGAAATTGGCCATATTCCCTTTTAAATCTTTGAGGGAAGTATCTGCCCAAGGATATATAGCATTGTCGTTGCCACCTTTTGCTGCTGTCATCCATTCTTCTTCTGTAGGCAGGCGGTAGAATCTTTTTGAGGTTGATGATGCATTATGAAGTTCCGTAAGCCATTCACAGTACATTTTTGCTGCTTGCCTGGTTACGTTTACTACAGGGTAATCTGCAAAGTGCTCTTGTCCAAAATAATAATGCTCGTCCTTACCAAATTTTTTCCATTGAATCGATTTGGGTAATGCGTTGTTAAGCGCTTTGTCGTCACCTTTTTTGGTTAAGGCGTCAATAAATATCTGGTATTGCCTGTTGGATACTTCGGTAGCCTGAATACTAAAAGGATTATCTCCTTTGATAAGTACAAAGCCCTCCAATACTTGTTTAGAACTATTGTCAGCAACAAATGAAGGCAGCAGCAAGAGTGCTGATGCCAATAAGGTAGTTAATGTGAAGTATCGCATGTTAATATTTTCCACGTTAAAGCTACATGAAAATTACCTGTGTATGCAATGCAATAGTAAAAATTACTCAGTTATCAGCTTAATCTCCACTTTTCTGCCTTCGCGCATGTTTTCCTCCAAACACTTAGGGCTTTTGCGGCAGGTAGCATCTATCTCCAATGCACCATAAAAATTCATCCTGATAATGTTAGAAGGAATGCCCTGGTCGGTAAGGAATAAAGCAGCTTTTTGCGCACGGCTAAAGGATAGGCTCATGTTGTATTGAGTCGTTCCTTTGTCGCTGGCGAAACCATTAAGGATAACCTGAGATTTTTTGGTGCTGTTGTACTTTGAAAGCAATTCTCTAAGCTTGTTCAGGTCATCGCTGTCCAGGTTAGTCTCATTATTTTCGTAGTATAGTGCAGTAGTGAAAGATTCAGCCATAGGCTTTATGGGAACCAGTGCTATGTTAACGGTTTCGCCTCCAGGAGCAGCAAGTGTGGCTGTCTGGTCTACGTAACCTTTCATGGTAGCAGAAACTACACTGGATGCTAATACTTTTGCGGGTACAAATATTTTGCCCTCTGCGTTGGTTTCATAGAATTGACCATTGCCACCATCTTTGGTAAGCTCCACATGTGCACCAACCAACGGTTCCTTTGTGGCCACATCAGTAACGGTAAGCGTAACAAGTGTTTGTTTAATTTCTACCTCTTCAGCATCTTTTTTACGAGAAGGTGGAATGTAGGTAACTGAGAATATATCATCGCTGCCTTCTCTGTTGCTTGCTACATAGCCTTTGTTCCTGTTAGAATCAAATATCATAGAAAGATCATCTGCTTCGGAGTTTACAGGTGATGGCAACTGTACAACCTCAGCGCCTTTTGCTACATAAACGTCCATACGTCCATAGCCCGGACGTCCATCTGATGTAAAATAGAACAGTCCATTAGTAGCAAGATATGGGAAGATATCATTGCCTGCTGTATTAATTTTATCTCCAAGATTAAGCGGACTGCCCCATCCACCTGTGTCGCTCAGTTCAATTTTGTAAAGGTCCATGCCTCCCATACCACCAGGCACATCGCTGCTGAAATACAATGTCTTACCATCATTAGCGATGAAAGGGTGTGCATAGCTGTATTTTTTGTTTTGAAATTCCAATGCTTCAGGTTTTTCCCATTCCTCCTTATCCCAATTGCTTTCAACTATCTGCAGGTTGTTGCGGTATTTGTGACCGGGATGGTTTTGCGTAAAGTAGATGTGTTTGCCATCTGCGCTGAAGTTTGCCGCGCCATCGTTTCGCAATGAATTAAGGCCATCAAGCTTAGCTACTTTGCCATTATCGTCTTCTACATATAAATCGGTAAAAGGGGTTTCATTCCAACGGATTCTCCTGTTTTCCGGAGCATCCTTTGCTGCTACTGCAGTAAAAGAAAGCGAGCCTTTGTAATAGGAAGGAGCATATTCGGAGCCTGCGGTATTGAAAGACATACGCTTTACCAAAGCATCTTTACTTTCAGCATGTGCCTCTGCTTCTTTGGCTTTTTCTTCATGTTGCTGATAGATAGCCTTGCCATATTTGGCGTGCATCTGTCCGTATAATTTAGCAGCTTTATCCTGTAATCCATTGGCCTGAAGCGTACGGGCGTATTGGAACACCACCGTCTCGTCTGCTGTTCCTTTTTTCAGGAATAACTCATAGAAGCGCAATGCGTCTGTATTGTTTCCTGCAGCATAATGTGCGGCAGCTATTTTAGAATATACCAACGCAGCAGAGTCCTTTGGCATTGTAGCCAAAGCTTTCTCATACTTCTGAATGGCATTTACGTAGAAGAATTTAGCAGCCAGTGAATCAGCACAACGCACCGTCCTTTTCCATGCATTAGAGGCATTGGCATTGAAACCAAGAGCTATAAGTGCAATAACAAAAACAAATTGTTTCATAATATACTATTAGTACGGATGTTAGAATTTAGAAATAACGTGGTGAACGGGAAATGCCGGAACCTTTTTTCGGAATGCGGAAACCAAGCACTACTTCATGGCTGCCGAAGTAGCTGTTGCGTGCAGCTGTTTGCTGTACTTCACCGGCATAGCTAAGGCGTAGATATTTGGTAATGCCAAGGCCGAGCATCATACCAAATGCCGCATTGGCTCTGTAGTATGGACCGAACCAAACATACTCTTTGTATTTAAACAGCAAGTTGATGTCTGCATTGAAGCGCTGTATTTTGTCGCTGCGCAGCATGACAGATGGAATGAACTCGAAGCCCCTGCCAATAGAAAGATTGTAGGCTGAAGTTATGTTGAAGTTGAATGAGCCTAAGCGCACTTTATTTTTACCTGTTTGATACAGAAAATCATTGTTCAACAATTGTGGTACGCTGAAACCTAAGTGAAAGTTTTTGGACTGGTATGCGATACCGATACCTGCATTACCACCCCAAGAGGATGTATTTTGCTTGTAAATATCATCGCCGGGAAGAGTAGTAGATAACTCACTACCTTTCTCTTGCCTGTAGCCAATAACACCTTGCAGGCCGAAGCTCAACCTGCGCTGTTTTTTTAGTTTAACGGTATATCCAACGTTGAATATTCCTTCGATTTGCTTTTGTACACCGATGCTTTGGTAGTGCACACCACCGCCAAGATTGATAGGGCTAGCTCCAACACGGCCATCTACAAAACCAAGTATCTGTCGTGGTGCGCCATCTATTTTTACGTGCTGTTGCTGGTATAGCAACACGCCTTCCACATCTTCGTTGCGGCCTGTGTAAGCGGCATTCAGATACGGGAGTGTGCTGAAATTATAGTGCCTGATGCCTTGGCCTATAGAAGCCATAGCTAATAAGGCAAAAAGTGCGGTAAGTATATTTTTTTGTATCATTTTCTTCATGGGTGTAAGCGATTAATATTTGATTACAACAAAACCCTTTTGCGGGTCCTGACCCGGAATAAGGGTTATTACATAAAAATAGGTGTCAGCAGAAAGTGGCTTGTCTGTTTTATTAAATCCTTCCAGATTGATGCCTGTCCATGAGTTGTCGTAGCTTTTTTGTTTAAACACCAATTGGCTGTTGCGATCCATCACTACCACTTCATTATCCGGATAGCTCTCTATTCCCGGAATAAGCCAAGTGTCATTTACACCATCGTTGTTAGGTGTAAATAGTGAAGGTACATCCAAGGTTTCAGACCTTTTTACGGTATACACCACTTCATCAGAAGCACTGCAACCAAAACTGTCTTTTACCAATACAGTAAAAGTGTAGATGCCGGTATCTGGGGTAAGGAATGCAGGGTGCTCTTTGGTAGCATCGTCTAACAAAGAGGCTGGTTCCCATTGGTAAGCGTATTTGCCGCTGCCCTCCTGGCCTACTGCATTAGAATCTGCCAATACATAAGCGTGAATCGGATTGTAATATATGGTTTTGTCTGTGCCGGCATCTACCACAAGAAAGTTGTAGACTGTAGCAGTAACCTGGTCAGAAACTACGTTGCAGCTATTAGATGTTACCCATTCCAATACATTAGGTCCTTCGGATAAGCCTGTAACTAATGATACAGGAGAGGTGCTGTCTGCAAAAGTTGCAGTACCACTTAAAACATGCCAAACTCCCGTTGTTTTTTCCTGTAGTGTTGCTGCTAATGTTGCTTCTGTGGCACAAACGGAGAAGTCTACCCCTGCATTAGTAGATACCAAAGTGCTGTCGCGGTATACTTTTAACTCATCAAATACTGCCGGAGGGCATGCTCCATTGAATACTTGCCAACGAAAAATATTTTCTCCGTAGCTAAGTCCATTCACCGCTGTTGCATTAGCGGTAGGCTGAGCCAGGATGCCCGTACCCTTTGTTACAGACCAGCTTCCCTTTCCGATAGCAGGAACTGCCGCGGATAATAATGCCTGGTCGTTGCAAATGCTGAAATCTTCGCCTGAATAAGCTACAGAAGGTGGCAAATCCCTGATTACCAAAACAGTGTCAACTGCAGGAGGGCAGAAAACATTGGCTTTGGAAAGCAAAAGATACACGGTGTCTCCGCCGATCAATCCATTGATATCAGTAATAAGTGAAGTGTCATTGGCTATTGTGGCTGTACCTTTTAAGATAGTCCATTTAATAGAGTATGCTGCAATGCTTGAGCCTTCCAATGTAGCAGATGTTATACATATTGCTTTATCGGGTCCTGCGCTGATAAGTTTACCGTTGCGTATTGCTATAACTTTTCTCCATAGAGTAAGTCCCGGTAAATTAGAATTGCGCACGCGTACTGTATAAGTGCCGGCTTTAGAGTCATCCATACATATAATAGAGTATGTAGGAGCATCGGCACCGGGGATGATATTGCCATCTTTGAACCACTGATAATTATTGCCCAGTAATGCTCCGGTGTCTGCAAACGTATGCAATACTATAAAGTCTTGCTCCAGCACCAGTGTGTCAATATTCGTATCTATACTATCCTGTGGTATGTAGCTGAACACATCAGCAACAGTAACATTTGGCTCAAGAGAGCGGAAGCTTAATCTGTTTGCAGATAAGTCCAGGGTATCCAACACTATTAGTGACTGAAGAGAAGGTACGAGGGTTAATTTGTTCGTCGAAACGTTAAAAACCTTCAGTGAATCGAGGTTGGTAATAGTGGAAGGGATAGTTCCATTCAGGTTATTGCCCGATAATTTAACTTTTTGAACCCTGCCATTTGTGACAGTAACTCCATACCAATTGGCAACGGGAGCAGGTGTTAACCAACCGCTTTTAGCAGTCCAGTTTGCCCCTGAAGTTGAATTAAATAGTGAAATTAACGCTAAAGAGTCCTGAGCAGGCACCTGAGCGGTAGTTTTTTTAGTAATAAACAAGGCAAAAATAAGAGTGGCAATAAATATATATCGCTTACTTAAGTATAATTTATATTCCATATTGTCAGGCAGATAAGCGGCGAAAGTATATTTAACTACCCAAATAGAAAAGAATAAAATTCAATAATTATTTAATACTTTCACGCCCTATTATAAATTTTCAAGTTACGGATAATGATAAATAAGTTACTAAGGTTCTTTCTTTTTGTGGCAATGTTGGCGACGGCAAAATCTTCCTTTGCACAGCCGTGTGTTCCTGGAACACCCTGTTTAGAGTTTACCACGTATACCAGCGATTACTATACAAAATGTTATTGGTATAGCATACAGAGTGGTAATTTTGAGTGTGGGGCTGATAATAATGTAGATCTATTGGCCGGAAGTGCGGTAAATACAAGTAACTACTTTACTGTTAACAGCATCAACCAAACGGCTGGTTCTTATAATCATAATATTGGACCGGCAATTACACGAACGTATTATGTACGTATAAATCGCCATGGTAAGGTTACGAAAAGTGCCTGCGTAACATGTAGTGCAGGATGTATGAATGATCAGATAAACGCTGAAGATGAGGTACGTACCGGTGCTACAGATGGTATCCGCAGCCCTGATAGTTTAACAGCAACCAGTCAAACTTACTTTTCAAAAATTGCCTTGACTTGGACAAAAGGTTCTGACATTCCGAATGCTAATATTAAATACCGTATATATAAAGATAATACAAGTAACCTTATTGCTACAGTAAGCGGTACTACTTTCTCTTATGTAGACAGCAACCTAAATTCCAGTGAAACACATACATATTATATCGCAACTTATACAGATAATTCAATTAACCCGGGTTGGGGTACACATGAATCTTATAAGGCACCTGTAACTGGTGCTACTTATGATGCTCAGGTTCAGGCATCGGATGCTACATTATACAATCGCACCCGCATCAACTGGCGCACTCTAGCCAATCAATCAAGCGGAGATATAGAAATACTAAGAAACGGGATACAGATAGCAGTAGTAAATAAAAACAGCCTGCAATACAGTGACTACGATGGTACACCGGGCGTAAAATATCAGTATTCAGTACGTCCGATCCAAACAGGGACTTCTACATTTGCTGCTTCTGATAGTGGAGCAAGCCGCCCTAATGGGGTAATAAACGGATACGTACGTTCGAAATTCGGTTCAGGGGTTAACAATGTTATAATGACAGTAACCTCTACTATCAATGGTGTTGGGTATACTTATCTGGATACAACGGATGTATCGGGTTTTTACCAGATAAAAGATGTGTTCTATGATACCGCAGCCGTTTTCTCTATAACTCCATATAAAGGAATACACAGTTTTGACCCTGGTACATTGAACAGGACTCTTGACCTGCAATCGAACAATGCATTGCAGACCAACTTTACCGATACTACGGTTTATACAGTTGCCGGTAAAGCTACTTTTGCGAATACCAGTGGTTGCCCGCTGAGTGATGCGGATATATACCTGAATGGAAACTATACAGGAAAGAAAACAGATGCCCTTGGTCAATACCAACTGACGATAGAGGACGAGGGTCAATACAATATAAGTATATCCTACAGGGATCATAAGTTTACGAGTTCGGTTATACCTCTATATGTTCAAGAGGATTCTTTTGGCGTGAACTTTGTTGATATCCAGACAGATACTATAATAATAGATTTGAAAGGTGGATGTGGTAATCAGGTTGCCAGCAGTGCCCAATTTTTGGTGGTTGCAGACTCTTCTGTAGCGGGTTGTTTTACTCAGGTTGTAAACTTTAACGGTATAGATCCTGTGGTATTGGTATTGCCTGCACAACGGTACAGGATTACACTGCAGTCTGCCGACAATGCAGCTGGATTGTTTGACGCAAATATCCTGAATAACCTGGACCAGACTAACTTCCGCATTTCGCTGGTGGCAAGGGACACTATACGGGATACTGCCATAGTGAATAACTACCAGATAAGACCGGATACTATATTGGTAACACAGAATAATGACACAATACGCGTTAAAGGGGATACAACACTAGTTGGACAAAGCACAATGTATAGCTCGTTTACCCCTGTAAAAAGGGCTGACTTCGTATCCCGTGGTAAGCTAAAAATATTTGTACGAAATCTGCCTGATTCTGTTTGTGTAAACCAAAGCGGAGGCATGAATATAGTACTTGAGCAAGGCGTAAGTTACCCATTGGATATACAGGTAAAAGAAACGGCGCTTTTTGGTACTACTTATACTGATTGCTTTATTGACACAGGTACTATACGCATCTATGACGACGTGGGTGATATAGGGTTGAAACAGTACCAGATATTTAACGGAAGACTCCGCTATAATCTGACAGGAGGATTGCCTGAGGTGTCTGTTAATACTGCTAATCCTGCCCTTAACTTTACCAAGCTGCTACAGATATTTGCTACAGTAGGTGTTAAGAATACCAGTGAGTTTTACTGGCCGGTAGTAACCGGAAACAGGCCTAAGACAGCGACCTTTACTACACGTGCCCCGGAATTCCCATTAATGGTGTTGCACGATCCTCCAGGCGATGCCAGCTTTGCATCATTTGCAAAAGACTCTACTTACAGATTGAAACTAAGCAACAAAAAGTCGGATAAATTTACCGGTGGTGTGTCAGGATCTTTAAGGCTTGGCTTTAGTGCTAAGATACTTGCTTCATTTGCAGGTATAGGAACTATTACCGCTACTCCATCTGCGCTCTTGGCCATAAATGGCGCAACAGCAGGTGGATATGATAGGAACAATGAAGACTCCTACGAAATAGCGATGAACTTTAGCGAGACTATTTCTACATCCAATGCTGTAAATTTTGTAGGCCCTGATGCCGACGTGTATGTAGGTATGTCTATGAACGTAATATATGCTACTGCAGATATAGTAGACTATGACCTGGCTAACTGTACAATAGTAAGGGATACGGATTTGATATGGGGTATGGATAGCATCAATACCAAGTTTGTGTACACGGGTGGATTTATAAAAGAAACATTGATACCAAACCTTGTCTATAACAGGAGCATCACGAATGATACTTTATTGAAGAAATCGCTGACAATGCAGATAAACCTTTGGAATAATACATTGGAAAAAAACCAAAGAAGGATTGACTCTGCAGACTACACCAGCAACGTATCATTCAGTGCGGGTGTTGGTTATGATTACTCTGTTTCCAATACTCAGGATTCATCGTTCCTGCATGAGTATGCAGTAATAGGCGAGGGAGACTATGCTGTGGGTGGCGGTGCTGCAGATGGTGAGTTGTTTGAACTGTTGGTTCAGGCAACACTTGCATTTGAAACTGCGAATGCCTCAGGTAATGCAGACTCTACCAGAGCTGAAACTACCACATTTAATTATCACCTGGAGGACGTGAGCCCCGGAGACTTTTATAGTGTAAATATTGGTAAGGATAAAGTATACGGATCACCGATATTCAAAACCTTTGCAGGCACATCCAGTTGCCCTAATGAACCGGGAACACAAAAACGTGATTACCCTGATATGACTATACTGCCAAATGCATTGTATAATGTACCTGTAACTTCCCCTGCTGTATTCCAGGTAATGCTGAACAACAGAAGCGAAAGCAACGAGGCCCGTACGTACGATGTGCAGATAGTACAGGAGTCTAACTTCGATGGAGCGAATATTAAATTGGGTGGTATACCTATAACACAGACACCTGCCAGCTTTACCGTAGGTGCAGGACAGATATTGACCATACCAATGACCGTAGAACCCGGTCCTTATGCTTCTGATTATCTGAACCTGATATTGAAAATACAACCGCCTTGCGATCAGAATACTTATCAGGAGATTGCGAATACTATTACAAAAGAGGTGCCGTTCTCTGTTACATTCCAGACTACTTGTAGTAAGATCGATATGTATGCGCCATCTAATAACTGGTTGATTAACTCGACCAATAACAATTTGATGCCGATAGTATTCTCTAACTACGACAGGAACAACCCTCGCCTGATAGAGATAGGTTTGCAATACCGCAAAACCGGAAGCTACTTTTGGATAGACCTTCCTCCGATTTCTAAAAATGATTTGATAGACCCTTATTATACGTATGGTTTCAATGTAAGCCAGCTTGCAGACGGACCTTATGAAATACGCGGGTATGCAACTTGTGGTACTTCACTATCAAGCAAAACATTTACACCGACATTGGCAGGTATCATAGACAGGAAAAACCTGATACTATATGGTACGCCATCCCCGTCTGATGGTGTTTTGAATGTGGGCGAAGACATAAAAGTTACCTTCAACAAGCCGATAGATTGCAACCAGTATAATGAGCCTATAATAGGAAGGTTGACAAGGGTGGACAATGGCACTGCAATACCGGCTACATTTACCTGCAATGGCAATGAAATATTAATTACTACGGAACCGGCTTCTCTAATCAACACATTGAACAATGTGATGGTAACAGCTTCGGTAGATAAAGCTTATGACCCAAGTGGTAATAAGCAGCAAGCACCTGTACAGTGGACGTTCCTGGTAAATACAAGCCCTGTTTTCTGGCAGCCTAGTAACCTGCATATAGATGCAACACAAGGTGGAGCAGCAACGGGTACAGGAAAACTGAGGAACGAATCTCCTTCAGCTCAGGCATTTACGCTTACCAAGGTGCCATTATGGCTTACTACTGTTACCAATAGCGGTAATGTAGCCCAAAATGGTCTTGAAAATGTAAGCTTTACTTTGGCTGCGGGATTGAACCCGGGAGTATACTCTGATACTGTAATAGCAAATGTGCTGGGTACAAACCAGTGGTTGTTTGTAAGCGCAGAAGTGGTAAAACAAGCGCCTGACTGGAAAGTTGATTCGAGCAAGTACCAGAATACAATGAGCATTACTGCCAACTTTAGCCGTAACAGCAGCGATACAGCATTGTCAAAAGACATAAAAGATAAAATCGCAGTATTTAAAGGCACAGAATGCCGCGGTGTAGGAACAATGCAATATATAGCGGCGCTAAATAAATATGCAGCCTTTATAACTGCATACAGCAATTCTACTATAGGTGATACACTTACCTTTGGTATATGGGATGCACAACCGGGTGTAGAATATGTAGGACTGGAGAAGCTGATATTTGTAAACGATGGTATAATAGGCCAGCCGGCAGCTCCGTTTATAGTGCATATCGGTGGTGCCGTTCAGACCAAAACACTTAGCTCGGGCTGGGATTGGTTTAGCTTGAATGTAACTGCTGCTGACATGAGTGTAAACGCAGTATTGAAAACACTGGAGCCGGTGCAGGGAAGCGTAGTGAAAACACAGAATGCCTATGCACAGTACAATGCCACAACTAAAACATGGGATGGTACCCTTAAGAATTTCGACAATGTGAAAAGCTATATGATACAGCTGGATAAAACTGACACATTGAGGGTTAGCGGAAATCTGATAAAAGATACGCTTACTATACCTATAGATTCGGGTTGGAACTGGATAGGATATCCGCGTTTCACTTATTCAACTCCTGCTGAATATCTGGCGCCGTTTGCAAAAGCGACTAATGATTTATTCAAGAGCCAATCGCAATTCACAACCTACAATGGTACGAGCTGGGGTGGTAGCCTTAGCTTCCTGGAGCCGGGCGATGGATTTAAACTGAAAGCGGCCAACGCGGTTAACTTCCGTGTAGCACCGGGAACACGTGCAGTGCCTGACTGGAAAGTGAACATCAGGGAGAACGAGTTGAACATGGGGGTAACTGCTGTACTTCAGTTTAATGGAGTAGAGATGCCGGAAAGCCACTACCTGATAGGTACATTCAGAAACGGCAAGTGCATAAGCACAGGCCAGCCGGAATACCTGAAATCAATAGGTGCTTACCGAATATTCCTAAGCGCACAAGGCAATGCAGCAGATGCAAATCAGGCACTTGAGTTTAAGGTGTATGACCTGGATAATGATGTTGAGTACACACCAATATATGAGCCTGCAAGCTTTTTGCCGGATACAACTTATGGTTTGATAGAGCAGCCTTATGTACTGAATGTACAAACGGTTACAGGTATCAATTCCATCAAGTATACAGACGGATTCAGCCTGATGCAGAACGTGCCGAATCCTTTCAATGGTAATACAATAATAGGCTACAGGCTGCCTGTAGCAAGTGTTGTAAGCATTCAGGTGTATGACCAGACGGGCAGGATAATTAAAGAGCTTGTGAATGCAAAAGAAGAGGCCGGTGAGCATAGCGTACAATTCAGCGAAAATGAACTTCCAAGCGGTGTTTACTACTACAAAATGATAGCAGGAACATTCTCCAAAACAAGGAAAATGACTGTGCTGAAATAACCTTTGGTTATATTATACATGAAAATGGGGTTTGCTTTTAAAGCGAACCCCATTTTTTTTGCCAATCGGCGGTAAATTAAAGTATGCGTATATTCGTTTGTATAGCGCGTATGCCAAAAATCACCCTGTTTATTCTCTTATTTTCTTTATGTTCTTTCCGGTTGCCTGATAGCAAATGCGCTACAGATAAGAAGGAGGTGTCCTACCTGAATGCTATCAGGTGCCGCAATGACTTTAACCTGCTAAAAGGAAAGCCGCTGAGTGAGAAGTATGGCAATGTGGAAGCCGTGAAGGTGATATATGTGATAGAGGATAGCACGGTTTATTTTTCTAACAGTACCAGGTATAAATTTCATCATGATTTTACCAATTATGTATTGGGGGATGGGATGGATGTATTTACCTTTAACGAAACGCAATATAAGGATAATAAGTACAGGCGCTATCTGTTGGCTAATGTGAACCATTATACCAATTCAGGGATATATACACTGGAGTTTTTTGCAGGGGATGATTTTAAGGATGAGCATTTACTTTCTTTTTTTAAAAAGCTGAAGGAGCAGACCTACTTCGGGAAAAATATACGGATATTGATAAGCACACCTGAAACCGAGGAGAAGCGATCGCGGCTATGGAGCAAGCTACCCTTTCTCAATATTGAAGACCTGTATGCAGGTCAGACATACCAGGCCTTGAACTATGGCGTGGCTTATGGCAGACTGAGAAAGATAGAAGTGGCCGATTTGGATTCTGTGATGCCGGATGGCAATGATATATTGGTGACAAATGGATTGCCAAACGATATACCGCTGGTAGCGGGTATTATAACCACACAGTTTCAAACACCACTGTGCCACGTGAATATACTAAGCCATAACAGAGGCACGCCAAATGCCGCGCTGAAGGGAGCGTGGCGCGATACGTTGATTGAAGCACTGAATAATAAACTGGTGCGCTATGAGGTAACTGAAAATGGTGTTAAGCTGAGGGCGGCCAGTATAGAGGAAGCACAGCAGGCCATGCGCAACAAGCAGTTTGCTAAGAAAGTGCTGAAGATAGATACCATGCAATATGGACTGCTGGAAATGAGCGCACTGCACTCCTATTCTGTAAGAAAAGTGGGTGGTAAAGCGGCCAATTTTGCAGAGCTGAAAAGAATAAGGCTGGATGATGGAAGCAGGCTGCCCTTGCCGGAAGGTGCATTTGCGATACCATTTTGCCACTACCTGAACCACCTGAAGCGGCACGGGATAGATAAAGTTGTAGATAGCCTGCTGACGATACAAGGAAGTATAGGTAGGCAAGAACTAGATGCTAAATTGAAAGCAATAAGACAGCGGATAGTAGCAGGGGAAATGGACAGTATGTTACTTGGAATGGTAGTGCGCAGGTTGCAAAAAGATACGCTGTACAAGGCATTTCGCTTCCGCTCGTCTACCAATGCTGAAGACATAGCAGGATTTAACGGGGCCGGACTATATACCTCGAAAACGGGTATTGCAGGGGATACGAATAAGCCAGTGGATAAGGCGATAAAAAAAGTTTGGGCAAGCCTGTGGGAGGAGCGCGCTTTTGAGGAGCGGAGCTACTTTAATATAGATCAGCACTCGCTGGCCATGGGCGTGCTGGTACACAGGAGCTTTGGTGAGGAGGCCGCTAATGGTGTTGCTATAACCAAACACTTGTACAGGAGCAACTATCCGGCCTTTACTATAAACGTGCAAAAAGGAGAGCGTAGTGTGGTGCTGCCGGAAGATAGCTCAACCTGCGACCAGTTCATGGCGAGTTCAGGTTCTATAACAGGGAGCAATGATTTGTATCTGGAATACATAAGCCGCTCATCGCTGAATGGAGGTAAGCCTGTAATGACGAGGAAAGAGGTAGAATTGCTGGTGAAATACCTGGATGCCATAAAGCTGCATTTCTACAGTATATCCAGTATGAAAGTTCGCAACCAGGAATACATAAACTTTGCTGTGGATGTAGAGTTTAAGCTGGATAAGGGTACACGCAAGCTGTATATAAAACAAGCCCGTGCATATTGATGCTACACCAATACGGAAGATTGCTCCTCCACAGATTTTCTACTGGCCCTGTATTGAATGGCTTTGCCGCCGACAACTAATATACCCATGCTGAAGTATGAACAGGCTACCATGGCACAAACCATAGGCAGAGCGGTGCCATTGTGTAATACACTAACGGAAGCCGAGATGATACCGCCTGCGCCCATGCGCCAACTGCCTAAGAGTGCGGAGGCACTGCCTGCATGCCGGGAGAATGGGGCGAGTGAAAGCGCTGAGGTGTTTGGGCTGATAAGGCCCTGGCCCATAAATAAGAGGAAGGTAATACCGACAAACTCGTAAAGGTGATACCAATGGTAATATGTGCCGATAACCAGTATAGCACCAATTATAATCTGGTAAACCAAGGCGCCCTTTATAATCTGCTGGCTGGTGAACCTGCGCAGTAACAAGTGATTGAACTGGGTGGAACCAACCATGCCTAAAGCAATAATGGCGAATATCCAACCATACTCCTGCTCGCTGACCTTGTACTGATTGATGAATACCTCTGCTGAGCCTGCTTGTACGCAAATGGTGCAGCTGTAGCCAAGCCTCCTGCCAATGAATAGGTAAGAAACTGCGGGTGCGAAAGCACTGTATAATAACCGCGTGCAACGGAGGCCGGGCTTAGGGACATACTGCTATCCGGCCCCTTGCCGGTAGGCAGGTAGAAGTATGCAGTAATGGCGATAACTGTGGTGATAGCTGCAAGTGTTATAAAGATATAGTGCCAACCGAAAAGGGAAGTGACATAGCCACCAACAGTAGGTGCTACCATAGGCGAAACGGCAATAACCAAAGTGAGGAGGGAAAATGCCTGAGCGGTTTTGTTTTTCGGGAATATGTCGCGCACCAATGCCTGGGAAGCCACCATGCCACCGCAGCCACCAAGTGCCTGAAAAAAGCGCATGACAATAAGCTGCTCGACAGATGTGGTAAGGGCGCAGCCTAATGATGCCACTATATAAATACCAAGCCCAATGAACAACGGTGTCTTGCGGCCAAACCTATCCAGCAAGGGGCCATAGAATAACTGGCCTACGCAAATACCTATAAGATAAGCTGTAAGGGAAAGCTGTACCCTGTCGATATTGGTGTGCAGGTTTTTGGCTATGGCGGGAAAGCCCGGCAAATACATGTCGATCGAAAAAGGACTGATGGTAGCGAGTGAGCCAAGAATCAGAATAATGATAAAATAATAACGGTTGCGGCTCATAAATTTGAATCCGCAAAAGTACAAAGCGCGATAGTTTTAGACCTGTTATAAAGCTACAAACAATGATAAATTATGCTAACTCTTCCGTGAATGTGAGCAGGAGCTTATCAATTCGCGTACCGTCCATATCTATTATTTCGATGGTTATGTTTTCATGCTCCAGCCTTTCGCCCGCAGTAGGGAAATGATTGAGCTTAGTTAGCGCAAAGCCTGAGATGGTGGTGTACAGGTCTATATTGTCTTCAATAATTTCGTGCTGAAAAAATTGGTTTAATTCGTATATGAGCGTTCGTCCGTCTATAAGGTAAGAGCCATCAGTGCGTTTCACTATGTACTGATCGTCTTCCTCGTCCTCGTCCGGCAATTCGCCTACTATTGCCTCGAAAAGATCGTGCAGAGTAAGAATACCCTTCATGGCACCAAACTCGTCTATTACCAGGCCGATATATTGCTTTTTGGCTTTGAACAGATTAAGGATCTTGAATGCGGAAATGCTCTCAGAGAAAAGTATTGGCTGCTCGATGATGCTGTCGAGCGTGAAACCGGGCTTGCCATGATTTTCGAAAAAGTCCTTGATGCGGATTACCCCTTTCAGGTTTTCCAGAGAGCCATCACCCACTACAAACTTGGAATGGGCGCTATCTTGTAAAGCCCTGAAAATTTCTTCTTTACTTTTTGAGTAATCTACCCATTCCACATCGCGCTTGTGGGTCATGAGCGACTTGGCAGTTTGGTCGGTAAAGGAAAAAAGATTTTGGTGTACCTGGCTTTCTTCATTTTCCAATACGCCCTGCTTGCCTGCATTTTTAAGCATAAAGCGGAGTTCTTCTTCGCTTACTTTTTCAGACTCGTTCTCTTTGATGCCAAACAATTTTAGCAGCAGATTAGTAGAAACGGACAGCAGTCGTACGAATGGATAAGTAGCCAGTGTGAAATACCTGATAATTGGTGCAGTGTTGAGTGCGATTGTTTCGGCATTGTTCATAGCAATAGACTTAGGAACCAGCTCGCCAATAACTATGGAGAAGTAGGTGATGCTGCCGATAACTACAAAAAGGGAGATATTATGAACGTAGGGCCGTATAATTTCAAAGTGAATGAGGTAATGCTCCATATTGTCGGTAAGTGCAGCGCCACCATAAGCACCGGAAATGATGCCAATAAGTGTAATGCCCACCTGTACAGAGGAAAGGAAGTTTTCAGGGTTTTCGAGCAGTAGCAAAATTGTTTTAGCACGAGAGTTGCCTTGTGCTGCCAGGTGCTCTATCCGGCTTTTTTTGACTGAAACAAGGGCTATTTCTGAAAGGGCAAAGAAGCCATTCAGCAGGGTTAAAACGAATATGACTATTATTTCCATTGAACTGCAAATATGCTACTGAATAAATTGTAAGAAGGTTTTACTTGGAAACAATTGTCAGGTCAATTCTATTCTACTGTCGCACAGGTCAGCTATCTCTAAGCCGGGGAATACATTACCAATCTTTAATAATCCCTGCTTTGCGTTTTCCAATCCTTGTTTTCTTACAGTATCGTCGGTGCTCCAGACGGTAGATTGCAACCATGTATTGGCATCTTCATCCGACATGTTGAATCTTTGTTTCAGCAAATTGATGGAGTCAGGAGAGGCAATGAAATTCTTGCTTTCTTCATTTATAACTTTCAGCACTTGCTCTATGGCTTCGCGTTTTTCGGCTAAGGCAGTATCGCTGGCTACAATCAGGAAGCTGCTCCAAGGGGCGCTGAATTCACCAATCATGCGTACCGTACCATCCAATACATGTGGCTTGGTGGTATACTTTTCCCAATAGAATATCTGGGTTTCATTGTCGGTAAGGCTATGCATAGCCCCATCCATGCTGCGTACTTCTATCAGGTCGGTTGGTTCAATGTTTTCGCCCCTTTGCTCGGCATGGATCATAGCCATGAGGTGTGACCCTGAACCTAAGCGGCTGATAGCATACTTTTTTGGCAATCTGTTGTATACTGAATAGAACTGGGATTTTTGGCCTGTAAAAATGCCCCAGCCCAAAGGGGAAGTGATGTATTCTTTTACAATTTTGGCTTTAAGACCATTGGCATAGGCAGAAATAAACCCCTCGGTAAGCAGAATGGCAAGGTCAAGCTCGCCATTGCGCAATGCTTCGGTCATAACACCTGTACCACCCGGAAAAAATTCCCACTGCAGGTCAACTCCGGCCTGCTGAAATTTTTGTTGCTCCACAGCCAGATTCCAGGGCAGGTTGAAGTGTTCTGTGACACCACCTATGCGTATCTTGTTATTCATGATAAGTATGACAATGTTACATAGTAAATTGTTTACAGAACGATTTTAATAGCTGATTAAGGATTTTTTGGGTGATGGGTAGCAGAACGATGCTTTTTGTTCCATAGAATTATTTTTTAATGCCTGCAGGTACTGTTATATTGTGTTACTCAAAAAATTAAAAGCTACTCTACTTGATGCGTATACTCTACTTATACCTCACAGCATGTTTTATTTTCATCATTAGTACAAAAGCCATTGCGCAAGGAAACCGGTTGGTGTTGACTTCTGCTGTGCCTACTGAACTAACAGTTTGTGGCGGGGCGAAAGCATTTTCACTAAAACTGTATAATCCATCACCGAATCAGCTTACAGGTGTAACAGTTACTGTTACTATGCCATCGGGGATGCTGTACACACCCGGAACTGTGGTAAATGCTACGGAACAGAATATCAGCAACCTGAGCGTACCGGTGTTTACAGTGACTGATCTGGCTACGCTAACAGGAATTGATATTGCCTCTTCGGCATCGGCGGGTTGTGGTGTAATGGCTTACCTGGCCAATGGCAACCCGGCAAGGAACCTTTCCAGAGTTGATTATACAGCCAATGGTTTCAATACTTATGATGGCGATACTTCTTTTACGTATCTAATCAAACAACCCAATGTTTCAATAACTTCTGTTACGAACCAATCGTATTCCGGCAATGTAGGGGATACATACAACAGGTGCATCACCATTACCAATGGAGGATTGGGTGCGCTGTCGCAGTTTAACCTGACGGATGTACATGGAACGGGGATACAAATAAATAACATAGATAAAGGGGTAAGAACTACCAATGGCAACACAGAAGTAGTGTTGCTGACAGGAGCGGAATTTGCCGCTGTGGGCAACGGGAATAACCTGCTGGAGTCAGGAGAGAGCATAACAGTATGTGAGAATGTAACAATAACGAATTGTGTATCTGTGTCTACCTCGTATACTGCCGATTGGGGATGCAACGGGCAGAAGTGCCAGTCATCAGTATCTAGCGCCAATGTGGTATTCCCTAACCTGACACCCAACCTGAGCGTAGTGCCGGCATCATCTCAAGGAGCATGCTACGGCATGAGCTACCCTAATGCACAAAGCCTGACGGTAACGAACAACGGGCAGGGGCAAGCGACAAATGTGGTCATCAATATTTACCAGTCTGCAGGTGCGGGATTCTATAATGTAATGACATCTGCGCTGGATGCCAACAGCTTTACTTACCAGATAGGCGCAGGGCCGATAGTGGCAGTAACACCAACCGTGAATGCGCTGAATGCAAACTATGCCTGCCTACAAGGGATGCTGACGGGAGATGTAAACGTAGCACTACCGGATATGGCTGCAGGGCAAACGATAGTGATAAGATGGAACACCTACTCCTGCTGCCATGACCTGTGCGGAGGTGGTAGTCCGTTTGCGGGAACCAACAACGGATGGAGCTACAAAGGAACATACAGCAATGTGTGCCAGAACAACTACATAATACCACTGACTTATGCTCGAGGGTACAACCAGATGTATGCAGACATGGTAAACAACTCGTCGCCAGGTACCATTGCTTCGGGGCAGACTTTGCCTTTCAGCTTTTTATTTTCAAATGATATTATAAACTATGCCAGTACTGCTGCGCGTGAATGGAGATTTGTAGTGACATTGCCCGCCTGTGTGAGCTATGCCGGCAATGCACGGATAGTGGCCTATGACAATACAACTGTGTGGGCACCTGCATCGGTGGTGGCATCGGGAAATACATTGACGATTGTGTTTTCCGGCAATCAGCCATTTAACAGAGTAAATGGTGACTTGCGGTTTGACCTGACTGCTGCTTGTGGCGGATGTGGTAGTGGCGGTGTGGGTAATCTACGGTTGGAGTCATATTTTGTGAGCGATCCGACATGTGGTTGCCAGCACAGTGTTTCGTGTATCAATCAACCATTGACAGTGGTATGCCCAACGCAATGCCCGGGCATGAATATTTCGAACTTTACTATAGCCAGAACAAGCTATGGGCAAAGGGATAACAACAATGATGGCGTGCCGGAAACAGGCGCCGCTGACCTGAGTCTGATACGTACTGACAGGGCGATGTTTGGTGATACGCTGACAGGGTCGTTTGATGGAACTGTGCTGAATGGCCCATACCAATACATGTATGCGCAGTCGGCGATAAACAATGGCAATCCGTACACCAGTTTTGTAGATGGTGTGCTGACAATAAGCAGGGGAGGAACTGCCTATATCTGTAACATTACCAATCCAACCATTACCAATGCTGGAGCGGTGAGGACTTTTCAATATGACCTGAGTGCAGCCGGGCTGATAGCTACAGGATGTGTGCCGGGAGGGTTTACCTACCAAAGCGGGGATGTTATCAGCTTCAAGCCAAGATATAGAGTTGGTATTAATTCAGGTGGTGGAATAGTGGAATGCAGGGTGACGAATGAGTTTTACGTAAGCAATATTGCCAACCCGGTGAATGCTGTAGATAAGCTGTCGTGCAATAATTATGATGGAGCATTTACGATTATAGGATACTACTATACCAACTGGGGGCCGGATAATTATACGGTATCGAGCTGCAATAACCTGACGCTATCGCAAAACTACTACCTGAGCATAGGGCCATGCTGCCAGCAGTACGCTGGAGGTAATCTATTCCCCTACGAATATCGTAGATGGGCGTGGGCGAAGCTGCTGAGGGTAATACCGCCAAAGGGCTACACCTTCGTGTCGGCACGGTTTAACCATGTGCGCACATCGGGCAATCAACAAGCCGTAGGTACGGCATGGGAGGTGCTGACACCATCAAATAATTCAAAGGATACTTTTGATTTTAATACAGAGCCATTCTTCTCGCAATTCGGAGGGACATTCCAGGAAAGCGATGATGGGTTTTACGGCACCCTGGAAACCGTATTTACACCATCGTGCGCGGTGGTGAGGAATGTGGCATCATCGGTTTACTATGATTGGTATTTTGGCGAAAGCCCAAATCTGGCGGGTTCTAACTCTACAAATAATACGCCAACCAATGACCAGGACTATGTTACCTACCTGGGTGCGGACCTCTTTATACAATCGCAATTACCATCGGTGCTGGCACAGGATAATACCGCGCAGTGGGACGTATCGTTATCAAATATAACAGGCGCAGCGGCAGATAATGTGTGGGTAGCAGGCCCGCAGATATCGGGTGTGGCAATAACAGAAGTATATGATGTGACGAATGGTGTGGTAATTAATCCATCAGCAGGTGGTATATATCAGCTGGGCCAGCTTGCGGGCTCGGCAACTGTGAACCTGAGGATAAAAGCGAGCTATACTTCGTGCCAGCCGGACTCTATCATCATACACGCAGGATGGAACTGCGGTTCATATCCTACATCGGTGGCGAACTACCCATGCAGCACAGACAAGATAAGGCTGACACTATCGCCACAAATACCTACGCTGATCGCCAATATTACCAGCCCTTCGGGAACGGTAGACCTATGCGATACTGCTGTGTATATTGTAGAAGGGGTGAACATACAACTCGGCACTGCCTATAACCTGAAGCTGCGGGTGATATTGCCTACGGGAGTGATAATAACGCCGGGCAGCTGTGCGCTGGAATACCCTGCGGGTGCGGGGTATAGCGCTGTTGGCAATCCTACGCTGGTATCCGGCACTACATACGAATGGGACCTATCGGCTATAAGTGCTACACTGGGTACAGATGGACTGAAGGGGATATTGCAAGGCACGCTGAACTCGGTAAAGATAAAGTTCAATGTAAGGACGGATTGCGACTATACATCGGGAAGCCTGATAGGGTTTAATTTTAATGGCAGGAGCGCCTGCGGATTGTATACGGGTCAGGAAGTGTCGCTATCATCACAACTGGCGGTAACAGGGGCAGATAAGCCATACGATGCAAGCGTAGTGCTGGGCAGCACCTACATTTCGCCATGCGTATCGTCTACGCCACTTAGTGTGAAGGTGATAAATAATGGACCTTTAAGCACCAGTAGCCTGGACTCTGTAGTTGTGATATTGCCGAAGCATGCGGCGTATGTGCCGGGCAGTTTTAGCGGAGTGTACAATGCCCCGCCTGCTAATTCATTCAACCAATATTATATAAACGATATGCAGTACCTGACATGGCAGATGCCTGCGGGAACTGTGGCGACGGATAGCATTAAATTCAATATCGCATTTGATGTGGTTGCCGATAGCCTTGTGTGTGGTATAGAAAATATAGAGGCATATACGATAAGCGCAAAGAACTTGCTGTGCATACAGAACAACCAGAGCTGTGGCATAAAGGTAAGGACCAGCGATACGATATTGCCGATATATGTATACAAGGCAAGCTTGCAGTTTACGGCACTGAGCGCTAGCGCAAGACCATCAACTAATAGCGCAGAAGAGCTGAGTGTGACAGGTAGTTTATACAACTATGGAGAAACGATAGTGGCGGGAAAGGGATTGATCATAAAGTATTACAGGGATGTTGATGCAAATAGCATCTACTCTGCGGGAGATTTATTGCTGCATACAGATACCATAACGAGCGCTGTGAATACGGCAGCCGCTTTTAATTTTACTACAACATTTGATGTGGCTGCCGGAAATGGCTGCAACTTGATAGCGCTGATTCAAACGCAGGATAACTCTTGTGTGTGCAGCAATACCGAAATATTTACAGGAAGTATACCATACCTGAATGCGGGCAATGATAGCAGCCTCTGCTCGGGGGATGTAATACCCATAGGTACCACACAAGTGGCAGGATATACCTATAGCTGGACGCCTGCTACGGATATAGCTAATGCAGTAAACGGGCCTACGACTTTCAGCCAGACGAACTTTACAGGAAGCAATGTAGTGAACACCCTGGTGCTGATGACCAACAGGATAAACTGTACAACAAGGGATACCATGACGGCAACGGTATTTCCTAAAGTAACACTGAATATTGCAGGACTATTGCCTGCATATTGTATAGACGCTGCGGCACAGGCGCTGACCCTGACACCTGCGGGAGGAGTGTTGTCGGGTAATGGCGTTGCGGGAAGTACCTTCACTCCTGCCACGGCAGGAGCGGGAACCCATACGCTAACCTACGAGTTGACGGATGCGAATGGGTGTAAATGGGATACAACAACAAGTACGGTGGTAAATCAACTGCCGGTGGTATCCTTTACAGGACTGAGCCTTGCGTATTGTGTAGATGCAGCTACTGTGACGCTTACAGGTAATCCTAATGCAGGAACATTTGCAGGAAGCGGTATTGCAGGAAGTGACTTTACACCAGTAACAGCTGGCACAGGAACGCATGATATAACCTATACCTATACTGATGCTAATAGCTGTACCAGTGCCGATACGCAAACGGTAACTGTGACGGCATTGCCATCCGTTTCTTTCAGTGGCCTGGCCAATACCTATTGCAACTATGCAGGCAGCGATACATTGGTTGGTTTGCCGGCAGGTGGTACATTCTCGGGCCCCGGCATGACAGATTCATTGTTTAGCATGAACAATGCGGGAGTGGGCGTACACCAGATAGTGTATGAGTATACCGACAACGGCGGCTGTTATAACCTGGATACAATGGATACAGAAGTGTTTGCATTGCCCGTGCCTTCGGCGGGTAACGATACTGCCGTTTGCTTCAGCCAGCCAATAGAATTGAATGCCACAGGCGGCACAGGCTATGCATGGAGCAATAGCAGCAACAGCGCTACGCAAACTACAACACCTGCGGCAACTACTACTTACAGTGTTACCGTAACCGATGCTAATGGCTGCACAGCGCATGATAGCATGGTAGCAACGGTATACACCCTGCCCGACATTACATTTACAGCAACCAATGTGCGCTGCTTTGGGTTGAATGATGGAAGTATTACAACCGTGATAAGTAGCGGTAGTCAGCCGTTTACCTACGCATGGAGCAATAGTACAGCTAACCCGGGAATTGGTGCTTTGGCTCCAGGCACCTACAGGCTAACTGTAACAGATGTGTATGCCTGTGCGGATACGGACAGTGTGGTGATAACAGAGCCTCCACTACTGACCAGCAATGAGGCATGGAATGATAGTGTGAGTTGTTTTGGCAGGAGAGATGGTGCCTCTGCTATATTGGTAGCAGGAGGGGTAACACCCTATAGCTACACATGGAACAGCGCACCACCACAACAGAACGATAGCTTGCTGAATGTGCCTGCCGGTGGCTATACCGCTACGGTAACAGATGCCAATAACTGCACGGTGACAACTGCGGTATTGATAGAAGAGCCATCGTTGCTGACAGCGAGCGTCCAGAATGTGGTTAACCTGCTTTGCTATCAGGTGCCGCAAGGAAGCGCAGAAGTAGTGGCTGCGGGAAGTATACCGCCATATACATACGCATGGAGCGGTACGCCACCCCAACAGACGGCTGTGGCATCGGCATTGCCAGCAGGAAACTATACCGCTACGGTGACAGATAATATAGGCTGTACCGTAACAGCGACTACTACTATAACAGAACCTGCGCAATTGGTAATGGTATTGGCAGACTCGGCTGCGCCTTTGTGCAATGGTGATATAAACGGGTCTATACAAATGAGCACGAGCGGTGGTGTAGTAGCATATACCTATAGCTGGAGCCACGACCCTGCATGGAACAACAACACAGCGCAGCAGCTGGGAGCGGGCACCTATACGGCATCGGTAAGCGATGCTAATAGCTGCCGCGATTCTGTTAATGTTTTTGTAGCGGAGCCTGCTGTGCTGACGCTGGCAATGACATCGACAGACCTGAGCTGCTATAATGCAAATGACGGAACGGTACTGGCTACAGTTGGCGGTGGCTCGGGTGGCTATTTATATACCTGGACAGGTACTACAACCGTAAGCGGAAGCACAGGAAGCGGACTGGAAGAGGGTATGTATGCGGTAACGGTAACGGATGCGCATAATTGCACCATAAGCGACTACATAGAGGTAAAAGAGCCTTTGCAGATAGTAATAGACATGATGCCGGATGTGACGTTGCGATTGGGGCATACGGTGGTGCTGCAGAATACCATAAGCGGTGGTGTGGGCAGCTTTACCTATAACTGGCAACCTGCCGGCGGATTGAATTGCAGTGATTGTCAGTTGCCTGTATTCTCTGCGCAGGAGAGCATGGAGTACCAGTTGTTTATAGAGGATAGCACAGGCTGTAAGGCAGAGGCTGCTGTGAATGTGTTTGTGATAAATGATAAGCTGCTGTACATACCAAATACCTTTTCGCCGAATGGTGATGGCAATAATGACTTTTTTGGGTTGTTTACCGAAGCGGTGCAGATATACCGCATGAAGATATTTAACCGGATAGGTGAGAAGGTTTTCGAAAGCAATGATGTGAATATGCCGTGGGACGGGTACTACAACGGGCAGTTAGTGGAGCCGGGGAATTATGTTTATGAGGTTTCTATAACATGGATAGATAACCAGACTGTGAAAAGGAAGGGGTCGGTATTTGTGTTGAGGTAGAACGTATATACTTGGTGTATCAACAACAATGGCACATTAGCTACATGCATAAAATAGCCAATGGAGTTCTTTTGTGCCTTACTTTTTTCTTGATAAAAAAGTAACAAAAAATCAAGCGCTGTATTTTCTTTTTAAGGCTGCAAGAGTGAGGCAGAAACCACTGAGGTCAAACAGTCCTGCCTTGATAATCAGTTTGTAGTTATTGCCTGCTGCAACTTCGTCGGATTTTTTTGCCAGAGATATTTCACTATGGCTTCAAAACTCCTTCTTGTTTCGCTAGGAAATAACTGATCAAACACTCTTATCAGCCAAAACTGATTGACCTCATGCACAAATCTACGCAGTTAGTTCAGTCGATATTGCTATAAAATGCCTTGGCTCCGTGTGCAGAATTGATCCGGTTTCTGCTTCACCCCTGCGAGCCAAGAAAATAAGGCGCATTGGTCGATATAGTACAGTTTACTTGCGCATAATGAGTTTTCTCTTTGCCCTCTTGTCAAAGGTTAGTTTGAAATTTAAATTTTTGAAAGGCGTATGCTCTTGGTAGCGCCATCTTTGAGGCTTACGTGTATGAAGTATATACCGGAGTTTAGGTAGCGGGTGTCTATTTTGTCAGTGTTTGTTTCTGAGATTGCGCGGCCGTTTATATCAAATAAAGACACCTTGTCTATTTCGCCCGAAAGCAGGTTCAGCTTGATGAAATCGTAGAACGGATTGGGGAAGATATTCAGTTGGTCATCGCCAATGGCCAGTATGCCTACATTGTTTGTGTTGCCGAAATCATCAAGGGATTTGCGGGCGTTAATGCGGCCTGCGCCAAGCTGGCCGTTGAAGGTAGGGTTAAGCGATGCGATATTGTCTGCATTGCTTTTGAGGTTGGCCTCTACCTGTGCGGGTGTCAGGTTTGGGCTTGCTGAAAGAATTAATCCTGCAAGGCCTGCTACCAATGGGCATGACATGGATGTGCCGCTCAGGTTGCCATAGGCATTGTTGCCGCTGGCAATGGTAGAAAGGATGCCAACACCCGGTGCCATAATATCTACCGTGCTGCCGTAGTTGGAGAAGCCTGCTTTTTTGTCGGACTGGTCGGTGGCGCCAACGCTGATAACAGAGCCTATGGCTGCGGGATAGAAAGGAGTACTGCTGTTATCGTTTCCGGCAGATGCCAGGCATACAATACCGCGCTGGCGGGCAGTGCTGAGGAGCGTCTCCATGGTAGAGGTGCCATTTTCGCTGCCGAAAGACATGCTGATGATGTTGGCATTGTTGCGGATGGCATAGGTGATGCCATCCAGTGTTGCAGAAAGGGTATTGCCGGAGTCTGAGCTCTGGGTACACTTAACTGCCATGATGCGCAAGCCGTAACCGATAGAGGCAATGCCTTTGCCATTGTTGGTGACACCAGCCGCAATGCCTGCGCAGTGCGTACCATGTATAAAGGGATTGCTGGAAAGGATGCCGGATGGTGGATTCGGATTGCCATCACGGTCGGCCACATCATAGCCATTGATATCATCTACGTACCCGTTCAGGTCATCGTCTATGCCTGTGATGCCGTTTTTTTCTGCTGTGTTCACCCACATGTTAGCGGCCAGGTCTTCGTGCGTGGTAAGCACCCCATTATCTATGATCGCTACAATTTTGGCAGCAGAACCTTTGGATACATTCCATGCGGCAGGTGCTTCAATTTTCTGCAGGCTCCACTGGTTGCTGAACTGTGGATCGTTTGGTGTGAAGGTGGTGATGTGCATGGGCACTTCCTCTACATAATGGCAGGCGGTCATTCCCTTTAGGTCAAGAATAAACTGACCGGCCTGTGCGGTGTTGTGAAAGCGAATGGCACAGGTATGGTCTAGTGTATCGTTCCCCAGGCCCTTGAACGGATAATAGATAGAGTCGATACCATAAGTAGCAGCCATGGAGACCATAGCAGGATAGCCTACAGACATATCGGTAGAAAAGGTATCTACCGTTTTCATGTATACCAAGCCCTGCACATAGTTTTGCGCATAGGAATTGATGCAGACAATAAGGATGAGCAGTGTAAATTTTATCTTCATAGAAAACTGTGAAAGTGGAAAAATGGACAGCTGTATGCAGCTGGTATGTGAACAGATAGAAACTTAATAAGTTTTGACCTTGTAACCGTCGGTAAGTGTTTTCAGGAATGCTATTATGTCATTCATTTCGCTTTTGGTAAGCTTCAGGTTGCCCAACTCCTCTTCGTTCACATTTTCCGGCACTTCGGCCTTGCCAAAGCGGCCCGAATTGCGGTCGTTATAGAAGTCCATTACTTCGTCCAGTGTTTTGAAAACACCATTGTGGAAGTAAGGCGCTGTCATGGCCACATTGCGCAGGGTAGGCACTTTGAACTTGCCGTTTTCGGATGCTTTTTTTAGCCTCGAACCAAGACCCAGGTCTTGTTTGTAGCTTGGGTCGAGCTTTACCAGATCCTGGTTAACAGGAACACCAAGGTTGTCGTAAGTGTAGTCGGTGAACAGGATAGTATTGCAGAACTGGTCGGGCGTAGAAGGGTGGCATGCAGCGCAGTTGCCTTTCTTGGGGTCATTGAACAGGGACAGTCCACGTTTTTCAGCAGGGCTGAATTTGGCAAGGCCTTTGGTGTAGTAATCGAACTTGGATGTGAATGGGCTTAGCTCGCGCGTTTCCTCATATTCCTCGATTACCTCTGCTATAGATTCAAAGGCTTTGTCTACATCATTGAATCCGTCCTTTCCGAAAACATAAATGAAAAGGTCTTTGTAGTCAGATTTTTTTACCTGCTCCACTACAGATTTTTTATCCAGGTTGCCCATTTCCTCGTGAGACAGCAAGGGATTCATATCCTGCTCGGAAAGTGTGGCTGCGCGACCATCCCAGAAAAGACCACCTACAAAAACTTCGTCGGTGCTATCGTAATGGAAGAAAGGCGTATAAGATGCATAAGATACCGTAGTAGTATTGCGGTGACCAAAAACAGACTTGTTGGCGCCACGCGAAACCGCCAGCATTTCGGGATCGGCAAAACCCTGTGCAGGCATGTGGCAGGTAGCGCAGGACTGACCCGGAGGAGTAGAAAGATTTGTGTCGAAGAATAATTTTTTGCCCAGCATTTGGGGTGGGGTAAGGCAGATATCGTGCTCTGCCGGAAGCTCCATCATTTCGGCCTGCTTGTTGTCGCTATGGCATTGCGAAAGGAAGAGCGTAAATGCCACTCCGAATAAAACGAATGCCGGTATCCTGATGAACTTGTAAAAATGCTTCATGTGCTTAACCCTGTATAGCTGAATCAGTTCGTTAAGATACTGATTATAAACCATGTAATGTTCCCAAATATACAATCTTCTCTTGTTTTCATCCAATGGATTGTAACCGTTGTGTAACTATTCTGTAAAAGCTTTATTTAGAATTTGTCTAAATAAAGAATGCCGTATAGATTCGCCGCGTTTAAGTTAATACCAACACAATTATTTACACCTATCATGAGCATTCAAAAACAAGGACTTACGCTACTATTGACCCTCTTTTTCTACGCGAATGTATTTGCGGCAACTGACGATAAATTTCAGCAAGACCGCAAATCCATACTAGCCATGACCGGCTGCTACAGGGTGAATTTTAACTTTGCCGAAACGTTTTCCCCTGATACTGCTTACAAATACCACGACCGCTACCACTCATGGGGCATAGAGTATGTGTTTGTAATAGAGGATACAGAAAAGAAGATTGTGCTACAACACCTGTTGATCGTAAATGACTCAACTATAATAAAGCACTGGCGCCAGGACTGGGTGTTTGAAAACACAGAGCTGGTATCGTACTACAAAGATAACGAGTGGCGCAAAACCAAGCTGAACGGCAAAGAAGTGAAAGGCCAGTGGACACAGAAAGTGTATCAGGTAGATGACAGCCCGCGCTACGAGGGCAGCGGTACATGGGTGCATGTAGACGGAAGGCACTTTTGGCAAAGCACCTGCGATGCACCGCTACCACGCAGGGAGTTTACCAAGCGCAGCGACTACAATGTAATGCGCAGGAGCAGCCACATAGAAGTAACCGACAACGGCGGCTGGTACCTGGAGCAGGATAACCAGAAAATAGTGCGCAACAATGGTCTGGACCAACTGCTATGCAATGAGAAAGGCATGGAGGCATTTGTACCGGGCAGCTACAACTGCCAGGCAGCGATAGACTGGTGGGAGAAAAACAAAAACTACTGGGGTCTTGTGCGTGCTGTATGGACAGATGTGTTTGCAGAGAACAGCGCATTGAAAATAAGCAAGAAAGTAGAGGATAAAATACTGTGGCAAAAACTGTTTGCCCTGGAAGAGGAAATGAAAGACACCAAGCAAGGCGAGAAAGAAAAGAAGCAAGTGATAAAACAAGCGATAGTAGCTTACCTGCAAAATTCTTAATCGATGAATAACCAGATACGCATTGTAATACTGTGGATACTGCTGGTAGTATGCATGATACTGCACTTCGACTACCACGTAAGCGAAATATTTTACGGAATAGATGTGAAGCGGCCTGATGCCAATGGAACTATACCTTCGACTATAGTGCTGATAAGGACGGCATTCCACTTTGCGCCAATGGCGATACTGGTAATACTGATGTGGGCTACATCTAAGGCTGCGCGCATAGTGAACCTGGGGCTATCGGTGCTGTATACACTATCGCATGGTATGCACCTGGCAGGGGAGCTGAAAAAGGGAGATAATCCAAGCCAGATGGCACTGCTGAGCGTGACGCTTTTGCTGGCATTGACACTGGTATTTGCATCGTGGAAATGGTATAAAGAGACAGTGCAAAATACAAGTAACGCATAAGCGTCTACACAAGAAAAAATAGTATGCCTACACTTCCGAAATTTCTGGCCGATATAACAGCAGGCAGCTTTATGCGAAAAGCTAAAGTGACGGAGGTGCATTATTACCATGAATCGTTTAAAAAGATTGCCTTTCAGGGAGAAGACCTGAAGAAGCGCGACTGCAAGCCGGGTGCGCAGATAGAGCCAAGGGTGAGCGATACGGATTTCAGGCACTACAACCCCTCGGCATACGATGTAAAAAAGGGAACAGGGGAAATGCTGATATACCTGCATGGCAAAGGCCCGGGTAGCGAATGGGCAGATAAACTGGTAGTGGGTGATACGCTGACACTAATGGGACCAGCCAATAAAATAACGCTGGACACAAAGCATAAAAGAATAGTGATGCTGGGTGATGAAACGGCTATTGGCACTTTTCTGTTTATGCAAAATGGTATGAGTGCGGGGCAGGTGTTGGATGGTGCAGTAGAAACTACTACTGAGCTACTGCACATACCAATGTTGACAGGACTAAACCTGAGAGCTGTAGAACGTGGTAAAGAAAATGGCGAAGCACTGGTAGGTTGGCTAAGAGATAATCTTGATAAAAACAGGGATGCATTATTTTATCTGTTGGGTAACAGCGATGTAAATAAGCTGCTGCGCAACTACCTGAAAGAGCAAAATGTACAGGGTGGAAATATAGTGACTACTAAGTATTGGACGGAAGGGAAGACGGGGTTGTAAGGTTTATGGAAGGCTAAAAGTGAATGATAAGATGTTTGAAAACGTATAGAAATTGAAAAAGTCACTGTACATTATTCTTGCGGGACTGGGCATATTTCTGGTGGTGTTTTGTACTGCCGGATTACTGTCGGCAACAGAACACAGCGGCTCGAAAACAGAAGTGGTAAATGCACCTGTGGATAGTGTATGGAACCTGCTGAACGATATTAAGCGATACTCGTCTATAAGGCATGAAGTGAAGAAGGTAGAACTGCTGGAAGCCAACCAAAAAGGCTACCCTGTGTGGTACGAGCATACCGGCATAGCAGGCAGGATACTGCTGGAGATAACCGACCGCAAGCCCAACCAAAGCCTGGATGTGCGCATGGTAAAGAGTGACTTCGGTATGCAGGGCATGTGGCATTTTGAACTAAAGCCACAAGGCGATAAAACGGAAGTGACGATACATGAACATTCGTTTACCCATGGGTTCATTATGCGCAGCATACTCTCTTTGGTAGGAAGAGATGCTAACCTGATGCTGCAGATGAGAACAATTAAAAAAGGCATATCCGGTAAGGAGGGCAACAATCTGTTATGAAAATGATGACACGCATATTATTCGTTTTGTTTTTGCAACTGTCGATGGCTGCAGGCATCGTAGCGCAACAGCCCGATACGAAAGTGACGCTGGGCATAAAGCCTGATTACATGTACCACTTTAAAGGAAAAGGGGTAAAGGTAGGCGGTGTATTGGCAGGGCAAGCGGCAGAGAAGGCCGGCATAAAAGAAGGGGATATAATAGTGTCGATGGACGATAAGCCCATAGAGACAATATATGTATACCGCGATATGCTGCAGACCTACAAGAAAGGAGACAAGGTAAAAGTAGTACTGACGCGGAAGGGTGAAACAGTGACAACCAATGCGGTATTCCAATAGTGGCTACCGATAAATTTTTCTATTATAAATCAATATATCAATCCCATGAATAAAAATGTGATCGGCTATGTACATGCCGCATTTACTGTAATACTTGCCCTGTTTTTCCTGAATGCAGGCGTGAAGAAATTTATACCTAAGCCGCCAAGGCCAATAGATATAGCTGTGGTAACCTCTGCCCTGGAAAAGGATGCGCTGGAGAAGCCTGTGTCGTTTCAGCTAACGATGCGCGCCATGAAGCAGAGCGGATTCCTGTACATTATTGGTGTGTTCCAGATACTGGCTGCACTACTGATGCTATGGCCTAAAACGCGATTGGTTGGTTTGCTGCTATTGCTGCCTATCATCACCAATATTTTCCTGCTGCATTTCTTTATGGATAACCGTATGGGAGAGAATATAGAGACAGGATTGCTGCTGACATTGGCTGCGGTACTGACGGCCTACTACTACAACAGATTGCTGCCACTTATAAAGTAGGCGTGTTTTAAAAAGCCATCAGACAGATTATGGAATCAGGAGAAAACTGCACGTACAGAGTATTGCACCACAATGCTGAGGGATACATAGTGCGCTGTAACCAATGCAACAGCATCAGTGTGGGTTATGGTACTACTTCTATTGCTTTTACTGAAGAGCAATTTTACGAGTTCAAATCGCTGGTGAGCGACTACTACGAGGCATTTAAGCATACCAGCAACAGGAATATGAAGCAGGTAGAAATAGCCACTGCAGCGCGGTCGATAAAACTTCTGTTTAGTGTAAATGAGCTGGCCAATATATCGGAGCTAATGGAAGAGGCGCATGCGAGCATAGCGGTGGAAAGGCTGATGGCGAAGTAAAGGAACAGGCTTTGTCAAATGGTAAGAATATTTACCGGCAAGAGACTGATTTACAAATGGCTTTAGCATTTTTTAATTCCTACCTATTTGTACTGATAGTCATGTGGTTAGGTTGATTGGAATCTTTTGCCGCCTTTCTTGCTAGAGGCGCAGCAGCATCAATTTTATATTGTGCGCGGTGGCAATATGCTACTGTCTGTTCTTTGAATTAATGTTTTGTGTAAAATATGATTGGATGGATCTTTACGGAGAGAATCACAAGCAGATGCTTGCGAGAGGTAACACAAGCTAAATGACATTCAAAAAGTTTTTGATGTCATTTTTTGAAGGGAAGTGTTGATATTGATTGTCAATTAGTTACTTGTTTTAGTGCATAAGAAATGACACTAAACGGGTAAAAAAAAATTTAGTGTCACAATTGGTGTCAAGGGTAGTTACCATCAAAAAGGAGGGTGGTGTGTTGCTTACGCGAGATGGTAGGTGGAGACACCCACCACGGCGCGGACAGGATGAAGAGTGGGTCGATTTTGCCATCAAAATGGTGACTATTTTACCTGCATGGAGAAGAATGTAAAGTATTGATGGATAATAGGTAGAGAGGAAAAATAGATGTAGAAAGTACCATCAAAATTGATGGTTGTTTTGCCATCAGAAAAGAGTGAAGGGTTTAACGATAGAATCCGAAGGTTATACGATGATTCTACAAGGGCGTATGCAATACGCCCCTACAAATACACCGTACGGGTTCTCTGACACCGCAACCAGCTACCGCAGGTTTTAACATATTGAAAGGGCGTGAAAAACGCGATTTCCGCCAACCNNCAACCACCGCCACTTTTTTGGGTGGTGGTGCGGTATAAAACCCGCAAAAATATCGATGTTTTTACCGAAAGGAAAGGATCTGAAAGTGTTGAAGGTAAATGGTTTGACTACTTGAAAGTACCGCAAGAAATAGGTGTCCCACCTTGAAAAGCACGATTTCCGCCACCCACCGCCATTTTTTAACATATCGGATGGGCAAGCGGAAGATGTTGTTTACCCTCAGAAGCGAATGAATTTTTACCCTCACAGGGATATGCCGAAAGTATTGGTAGGTGATATTATGCAGCGGTTAGGCGTGTGAAAAACACCCTCAGAATGCAGGTTTATTTTTACCCTCAGAGAAGCCTTTAGCCGTCGGAAGCGTTTTTTACCCTCATATGCGGATGAATTTTTACCCTCATGGGTATATGCTTAAAGTGTTGGTAGGTAATGGTATGCGGCTGGGTGAAAGGTGAAAAACACCCTCAGAATGGTAGCGCAATTTTTACCCTCAGAATTCCGGGTAAGGGGCGGACCGCGCTGGTAACATATAAGTGCAATAAATGATGCCTAAAAGCAATTGTAACATTTATGTAAAACTTATTTAGACTTATTCTAAATAAGGAAAGGAAAGATACATTTGCAGCCACAATTAAAGATTAATGAAAAAAATAACTACACTCTCTTTTCTATTCCTATCTGCTTTTTCGGGGTTAAAGGCCCAGGCAGTAAAAGATTCGGTGATAACCGGAGCAAACTACGCTAACCAGATATGGTATAGCTTTAAAAACGGCGAACAAGGCACACAGCCAAAAGATAACTGGGACCTTGCATTTGAGGTTACGGGAATTTCAAGCTCGATACTGGCCAATACTCAAAAAGGACTGACTGTATACCAAACACCTTATGCTACCTCCTCTTGGGCTAATATAGATACTACAGGAGCTGCTGCCAGCTGGCCAAAGCTGCACAACTCGGAAGAGAGCTGGAGTGCCGGTGCGCTTAACACTGCTCCTGATGGTAATACAGACCTGGGCTGGGGTGATTATGACGTGAATACACATGTAATAACAGGTGACAGCATATTTCTGGTGAAACTGGCAAGCGGAAGCTGGAAAAAACTTAAAATAGATGCGCTTTCGGGCGGTACTTACCAGTTTACATGGGCAAATGTGGATGGCAGCGACTCTACTACGGCATCTGTAGCAAAAAGCGGCTATACAGGCAAAAACTTTGCTTACTACTCGTTGGAAACAAAAGCTGCGCTTGACCGCGAGCCGGCCACAACGGCATGGGATGTGACCGTTACTAAATTCTACGGCCTTACACCATCACAAGGTGGCCCTGTACTTTACTCACTTACAGGAGTTTTGCAGAACAAAAAAGTAAAAGCATTTAAAGCATATCCTGTAGTAGATACCACTACTGCATTTGATACTACGGCCTTTACAACAAGGATAAACACGCTTGGCGCTGACTGGAAAACATTCAACAACGGCACTTTTGCCTACGAAATTGCTGACTCAACAGTATACTTCCTGAAAGTAGCAAATGGCGATATCTGGAAAGTGATATTCACAGGTTTCAGTGGTAGCAGCGCAGGTAAATACCTGTTCACCAAAGAGCTGGTTCAGGAAGCAACCATCCCTACAACACCTACAGGTATAGCTGATGCACAGTTTAAAACACTGGGCATGTACCCTAACCCCGCCAAAGGCCAATTCAGCCTGGTGTACAACTACAACGGCAGCGAACTGAACAATACCACAGTAAATATTTTTGACCTGACAGGAAGGATAGTAGCTGAGCAAACTATAGCCGTACAACAAGGCATCAACCAGAATGCGGTTGACATATCTGCACTACAGCCGGGTATATACATGGTAGCCCTGCCAGCGTTCGGAGGCAAAGCACAACGACTAATTATCCAATAACTTTTTACGCAATGGGCACGAGTAAAATCGGAGTCAGTTTTTTTGGTTTGATTTTAAGCACAAGCGCGCTGTTGTTATGTAATGTAGCAACAGCGCAATTTGCGTTGAAAGTGGTAGATGCCAAAAGCAATGCTGCCATAGAGGACGTGCTATGCATAGCGCAGCACACTGCTACCAAAAAGGAAAGCATAGTGATGTCGGATGCGCGAGGCCTGGCACACATACCGCTGAAAGGCAGGTGTACGCTGACAGTTAAGAAGCTCGGGTTCAAAACGTACTATGCTGAAATGGAACCCGGCAATACGCTGGAGGTAAAAATGGAGCAGGATGAAATAGACCTGAAGGACATAGTGGTAACCGGGCAGTATGCTACTACTACCAGGCAGTCGAGCATAAACACCATAAAAATAATAGACCGCAAGAAGCTGGATGAAATGGGTGCCAATAACCTGAGAGATGCGCTGACAAACCAGTTGAATGTAAGGATATCGCAAGACAATGTGCTTGGCTCCAGTGCCAGCATCAATGGTATATCGGGCCAGAATATAAAAATACTGGTTGATGGCGTGCCTGTGATAGGCCGCACCAATGGCAATGTAGACCTGACCCAAATGAACCTGAGCAATGTAGAGCGCATAGAGATAGTAGAAGGGCCGATGTCGGTGATATACGGAAGCGATGCGCTGGGCGGTGTAATAAACCTGATAAGCAAGCGGAAAGTAAAAGAGGAATTTAACTACGTAGCCAATGGCTACTACGAAAGCAACGGCACATATAACGCGGATGGCAGGTTTGCCTTTAAGCACAAAAACGTAGAAATGAATTTGAGCGGAGGAAGAAATTTCTTTGGCGGCTATTCGGAAAACTACGACTGGCAGAAGCGCACGATGCAATGGAAGCCGCGTACACAGCTGTTTACAGATAACAGTATCAGCTTCAAGATAAAGCAATCGAATCATACCCTGTTCGGTAATTTTTTTGACGAGAAAATAATAAACCGTGGAGCACCAACAGTAACACCATACTCGGCGTATGGGTTTGATGAGGTGTACCATACAATACGCTGGGGTGTAGGCGGGCAATCGGATATATTCCTGAAGGGATCGAATCAATTGCAGTTCATTAATTCGTATTCACACTTTACCAGGATAAAGAATACCTACCGAAAAAACCTGGTTGACGGAGTGAGCGATATAACTACCGCAGCAACGGACCAGGACACAAGTAAGTTTCAGTTGCTGATGTTTCGCGGGGTATGGACCAATACCAAATTTAAAAAACTACAGCACCAGGCCGGCTACGACTTCAACATAGAAACGGGAAGCGGCGAGCGGATGGAAAACAACAAGCAAATAATACAGGACTATGCACTGTTCTATACCATACAATATACTCCGATAGAAAAAATAACCATGAAGGCAGGCGTACGCGGCGCTTATAACTCCAGATACGGAACCCCTGTGGTGCCAAGCTTTAACCTGAAGTATGCCATCAATAAAAAAATAGCCTTGCGTGCCAGCTATGCTATGGGCTACAGGGCACCATCGCTGAAAGAGCTGAGCCTGTTTTTTGTAGATATAAACCACAACATAAAAGGCAACAATGACCTGAAGGCGGAACGTTCGCACAATGCACAACTGGAACTAAGCTATGAGCCGACAGTAAAGGACATAAAGTTTGGTTTAAAATCGACAGTATTCTTTAACCACCTGTACAATATGATATCGCTGGCACTTCTGGATCCTGCCCAGCAGCTATACACTTATATAAACGTCGATAAGTTTCAGTCGACCGGAGTAAACCTGAACACCAGCCTGAACCATAAGTATGTGGAGTTCCAACTGGGTTACTCCTATACAGGCAGGTACAACCAACTATCGGAAACGGCCAAGGTGCCGCACTTCAACTGGGCGAGTGAGGTGTCGTCTTCGGTATCGGTAAACATACCAAAGATAAATACGAGCATAGCGATGTTTTATAAGTTCAATGGCATGATACCAGGCTATGCGCTGGATGCACAGGAGAGGCCGTACCAGACAGCCATACAGAGCTACTCTATGCTGGATGCATCGGTGACTGTAAGGATATGGAAAAGCAGGTTTGCCATAAGTGGCGGAGCAAAGAACCTGCTGAATGTAAAGAACATCAACTACAACGTAGCTGCGGGTACAGCCCATAGCGGTGGCAGCAACTCCATGTCGATAGGCATGGGCATTACCGGATTTGCATCAATTAAAATCAACCTGACAAATGACTTTGGCAAAAAGCATGAGTGATAATATAAAATCATTGATAGTACGCTGGCTGATTGCCATTGTGCTGCTGCTAAGCCTGCTGGGTTTGCTGACCCTGAGCTCGTGCCAGAAAGAAGAGCCACTATGGAAATTGCCACCACCGGGAGATGAGGAAATAACCCAGATAGCTATGGGTGAAACTTATGATAACACCGTGTTCTATAAGTTCATCACCAATACGTTCATCACCGCCAACATCAATACATTCCACCTGGCATTTGAATCTGCTGCAAATGGATACAGGATAAAAATAAATGGTGGCAGAAATGTACAGGTATATAATACAGGCAGTACAGATTTTGGCGCTGTGCTAAGCCCTGCCACCGGTGATGCCTGGCAGGAAGATATGCCCAGCGGCAACATGGACTCCACCGCTGTGGGGGTATGGCTGGACACAGTGAGCGGGCAATCGAAACGTGAAGTGTATGTGGTATCACTGGGCCTAAACTCTGCAGTGAAGTATAAAAAATTTCAATTGCTGGCGGTGGATGATACTTCGTATACAGTAAAGTATGCGAACCCGGATAACAGCGAAGAGAAACAGGTGACTTTCAGGAAAAGCACTATGGCAAGCTTTACCTATTTTGATTTTATAACCTGTGCTACTGTAACATACGAGCCGCCTGCTGTAGCTTACGACATAGTATTTACCAAGTACAAGCACATATTCAACGAAAATGGTGAGGTAATACCCTACCTGGTAAATGGGGCCTTGCTCAATCCGGTAAATACTACTGCTGTGGAATTGGATTCTGCAATTTTTACCCAATTGAAGTATGAACGGATAGCGGGTTTAAATTTTAGCAAGGCGGCCAATACGATTGGCTATTTGTGGAAGACATTTGACCTGGAAGCAAATAAGTATTCGATAGAGCCAAACTGCTATGTGGTAAAGGATGCGGAAGGGTCGTATTGGAAAATGGAGTTCCTTGATTTTTATAATGATGCGGGTATAAAAGGTTACCCGAAGTTCAGGTACCAAAGATTGTAACAAAGAGCAAAAAGATATAAGTGCATGAGTAAAAACAAGACCATTCTGCTTGTTGAGGATGAAGAGAATATAGCATACGTGATAAAGGTGAACCTGGAAGCGGAGGGTTATGATGTAGTGCACAGTGAAACAGGTAGCGCGGCATTGAAGGAACTGGAGGCCAACGTGTATGACCTGCTGTTGCTGGATGTGATGCTGCCCGACTTTGACGGATACCATGTGTGCAGGCAGTTTCGGGAAAAGGATAACCTGACACCTGTGATATTTGTATCAGCATCGGGCGATACTAATTCAAGGTTAAAAGGATTGAGGATAGGAGCAGATGATTATATCACTAAACCATTTAACCTGGATGAGTTGTTGCTGAAAATAGAGCGGCTGATATTTAAGAATAACGCCCGTTCTAAACACGAAGTGGTGTACTTCGGCAATTGCTGGATAGACTTTACGGCATACGAAGCAAAGGGGGCGCAAGGCAGCAGGGTAAAAATGACCAAGCTGGAATTTGACCTGGCCAGGCTACTGATAGACAATGAGAACCAGGCTATGAGCCGTGAGGCGTTGTATGACAAAGTGTGGGGGTACGATGGCGACAACAGGCCGAACTCCAGGACATTGGATAACTTTATAGTATTTCTGCGCAGGTACTTTGAGCATGACCCGGCCCAACCCAAGCACTTCCTTTCGGTGAGGAGCGTAGGTTATAAATTTAAGAGATAGTATGGTGTGGTATGCATCTGTTGGTGCAAATGTTCAGTCTGCATGAGGTAGGAATGTTTGCCAAACAGAAACTTTGGCATAGATTCATACATTCAGATATTACCGCTGTACAATGAAGAAAATATTTACACTACTTGCCACCTTGCTTTCTCTTGCAGTATTTGCCCAGACCGATACGGAATTCTGGTTTGCTGCACCGGAAGTATCTGTGAGCTCAAATACTTTTGACAGGCCGATAATATTGAGGATAACAGCCTATAACCAGGCAAGTACAGTAACTATAACCCAACCGGCAAACGGGAGCTTTACCCCGATTGTACTGAACATAGCTGCTAATGCTACCAATAGTATGGACTTAACCCCCTGGATAGACCAGATAGAAAATAAACCCTCTAACACTGTGTTGAATTATGGATTGAAAATTACTGCTACCACCGCTGTTACTGCCTATTACGAGGTGGTGAGCCAGCAGTGCTTGTGCAACCCTGAGATATTTGTACTGAAAGGGCTGAATGCCTTGGGCAATAACTTCTTTATACCATCGCAAAACTACCTGGATAATAACGCAGGGTATAGCCCGACTCCGTATTCATCGTTTGACATAGTAGCTACACAGAATAACACCACGGTGACGATAACACCGAGCAATGCTGTAGCAGGGCATGGTGCAGGAACGGCCTATACTGTAACACTGAATGAAGGGGAGACCTACTCTGCAACAGCTGCGTCGCAAGCAGCGGCACAGCACCTGCAGGGGTCTACGGTAACATCGGATAAGCCCATAGCAATAACTGTAAAGGATGATCTGTTGAGTGGTACACCATTTGGAGGGTGTGCGGACCTGGGCGGCGACCAAATAGTTCCTGTAGATAAGGTAGGTACAAAGTATGCTATAGTAAGAGGATTCCTGAATGCGCCATACGATAAGGTATTTGTAACTGCCACACAGAACAATANNACAATACGACTATTAGTATAGATGGAGTGCTGACCACAACAATTAATGCCGGGCAAACCTATATGGTGGATATGCCGAATCCTTCGCGCTATATAGAGACATCTCTGCCTGTATATGTACTGCAGTTATCGGGCTTTGGTTGTGAAATAGGTATTGACATATTGCCCCCGATAGAATGTACAGGCTCTAATCAGGTGGCCTTTTCCCGTTCTACTTCAGAGCCGCTATATATGAACATCATCGTGCGTAATGGAGGTCAGGGCAACTTTCTTTTTAATGGAAGCGCAGGTGTTATTAATGCAGCCAGCTTCAGCGCGGTGCCGGGAACAGGCGGACTTTGGCAGTTTGCACAGATATCACTGAGCACAGCGCAGCTTCCGGCCCTTGCAAGCGGACTTGTGAGCAACAGCTCAGACTTTTTCCACCTGGGTATTATACATGGTACTGCATCAGGCGGCACACGTTTTGGCTACTTCTCTAACTTCAACAGGATAGAAGTGGAGGCAGATGCTTTTGCTGTGCCTGTTTGTGAAGGGTTCCCTATTCAGCTGAATGCTAATTCGGTTTTTCCGAGTGCGACATTTACATGGACAGGGCCGAATAGTTTTACCTCTGCTCAAAAAAATCCGGTAATACCAAATGCGGCCCCTGTGAATGCAGGAGAGTACATAGTAATTGCCAGTGTAAGTGGCTGCCCGAGTACACCGGATACGGTGCCGGTAGCAGTAAATGATTGTGGACAGCAGATATCCGGTATTATAAATACCTACGCGGCAGTATCTGCGATAGACCTTTGTAAGAATACCGCAACTGTGAGTAGCTCCGCAGGATTTAATGCAGGTGACAGGGTGTTGGTGATACAGATGAAAGGGGTGCAGATAAATACGAGCAATACAACTGCTTTTGGCGATGTGACCAGCTATGATGATGCAGGCAACTATGAGTTTGGTTATGTAAAATCTGTAAATGGTAATAGTATAAGTTTGGTGAATGCGCTACAGAGGACTTACAACATAGCGGGTTCTGTTCAGTTGGTGCGCGTGCCGCAATATTCGGGCAGTGTACATGCTGTAAATGCTGCTGTAACATGCCAGCCTTGGAATGGCAGCTCAGGTGGTGTAATAGCGTTTGAGGCAGCAGGAACGGTTACGCTAAGTGCGGATATAGATGCATCGGATAAGGGCTTCAGGGCCGGGCTGGTATCGCTGAACCAAACTTATGTATGCGACCGTATGGACTACTTCTACCCGATAACATCTGCTGATGGTGGTAGAAAAGGGGAAGGAGTTTATGAACTGCCCAATGCAATCATAAACGGAAGAGGTAAGAATGCCAATGGTGGCGGTGGTGGAAATAACACGAATAGCGGCGGTGCCGGAGGGGCCAACGGAGGTGCAGGAGGCAGAGGAGGAGACCAATGGACAGGCTGCGCAGGGTTACCCATAGGTGGTGATGGTGGGCAGGCACTTACCTATAGCAATGTCCTCAATAAGGTATTTATGGGAGGAGGTGCAGGAGGTGGTCATCAGAATAATGCATCAGCATCGCCCGGAGTAAGTGGTGCAGGAATTGTAATTATAAAAGGGAGTGCGATAACAGCTAATGGCGGTGCTATAAAAGCTTATGCACTGAATACACCTGTAACTGCAGGTGATGGAGCAGGTGGCGGTGGTGGCGGTGGCGCTGTGTTGCTGGATATCAATAGCGTATTGGGTAACCTGAGCATAGACGTACATGGAGGAAATGGAGGCGATAACAGCAGCCATGGAGTTGGAGGTGGCGGTGGAGGTGGCGTAGTATGGAGTAAGACTGTGTTGCCGTCAAATGTGATACCAAATGTAACTGCGGGATTAGCGGGCATAGATGCCTCTACCAATACACCAAGAGGCGGTACTAACGGAACTAATGGAATAGTGCTCAGTGGTTTGGTAATACCTGAAAGTACGGTTCCGTTTGACTCATTGCCGAAGCCTATGGCGACCGGACCTGCAAATGTTTGCGAGCATGATGATATAGTCCTGGATGTAGCGGCAATAAATAATGTGACTTACGGATGGACAGGGCCGGCCAACTTTTCATCTAGTCAGAAAAGCGTGACTATAAGCAATGCTTCTGCTGTAAATGCTGGTGATTATATAGTGTCTGTTGTAAGAGGAGTATGTACTGAAAGAGATACCGTAACCGTAAATGTAAACCCGGTATTTAGCCTGAATCAATCGGCTACTATATGCTTTGGTGAAAGCTATCAGTTGCCGGGTGGAACATTGGTGAATGGCGCAGGTGTTTATGCAGATACGCTTCAAACCATAGCAGGATGCGATAGTATAGTGAATACCACGGTAAGTGTTGCAAACTCCAATGCACAGGCAAATAATGATACTGCTGTATGCCGTAATGCTTCGGTTCAATTGAGTGCCTTGGGTGGCAGCTATTACAGATGGCGTCCTGCAACAGCATTGAGCGATACGACCATTGCCAATCCGATTGCTACACCGCTGCAAACTACGAGTTATATAGTAACAGCATTTACACCGGCTAACAACCTGATAACAAACGGGGATTTTGAGAGTGGCAATACAGGCTTCTCGTCAAACTATCAGTATAAATCCCCGCCTAATACTACAGAAGGGCAATATTATGTAGGCCCAAATGCACAAACCTGGAATGGTGGATTGGCGTCTTGCCCTGATCATACATCAGGCACAGGAAATGTGATGATGGTAAACGGAGCGATAACACCTAATCAATCGTTCTGGTGTCAGAATGTGACGGTACAGCCTAATACAAGCTATGCATTCAGTACGTGGCTTGAGATGGTGGAGCCAAGTAATGCAGCGATATTACAGTTCTCTATAAATGGCTCATTATTGGGCAGCGCATTCACTCCACCAGCAGTAAGTTGCCAGTGGACAGAGTTTTATGAGATATGGAATTCGGGTGTAAATACATCAGCCAATATCTGTATCGTAAATCAAAATACCGATGCAGGAGGAAATGACTTTGCACTGGATGACATTTCGTTCCGCAAGTTATGTGAGTCAAGGGATACGGTACTTATTACTATCAATGAACCGGATACTACAATTGTAGATACGGCTATCTGTTTTGGCGGTACATACACAAGGCCGAATGGGTCGATAGTAAATGCCGTGGGTACTTATACAGATACGCTACAAACTGTAAAGGGCTGTGACAGTATTGTTATTACTAATCTTTCCTTCAATCCTGTATATGATGATACCGTAACTGCTACTATTTGTGCAGGAGAGAATTACACTTTGCCCGATGGCAGCATACAGTCTGCCGCAGGGGATTACACGGTTAATCTTCTGTCTATAAGTGGCTGCGATAGTATAGTGACCACTCAATTGACAGTATTGCCAAACTCTGCAACAATAGTTGATACAGCGATATGTCCTGGTACCAACTATATACTTCCGACAGGAGCAATTGCAACAACAGCGGGCAGGTATTCTGATACACTAATGGCTGCCAATGGCTGCGATAGTGTTATCACGACTAACTTGTCCTATCATCAAGTATATAATGTTACAACCAATGATACTATCTGTATTGGTAGCAGCTATACATTACCTGATGGTAATTTGGTAAATGCTCCCGGCACCTTTAATATTACCTTGACTACGATCAATGGCTGTGATAGCTTGTTTACCGTCAATCTGGTAGTTGTAGATGTTCAGTTGGTTGCTGTGGCTACCGCTGCTGCCTGCTATGGTGGCACAGATGGCACAGTACGGGTTGATGCATCAGGTGGTGTGAATCCTTACGGGTTCAATAATATAACCATTGTAGTACAACAGCAAGGCAGTGACTTCACAGTATTCCAAAATCTGGAAGCAGGCTACTACCAATTTGAAGTGACAGATGCTTTTGGATGTATGGATACGATTTCGGCTACTGTTCAGGAGCCGGATTCATTGGTGGTAAATGGTTCAATTGATAGTGTGACTTGTTTTGGGAAAGCAGATGGAAGTGTTCAGGTTTCGGCTATTGGAGGAACTTCTCCATACCAGTATTCACTGAATGGAGAGGGCAACACCAGTGGCTATTTTGACCGGTTAACGGCAGGCTCATATACGGCAACTGTTACAGATAACTCAGGCTGTACAAAGCTGCTTACCTTTACGGTATTTGAGCCTGCTGCTGTACAGTTACTCATTAACCCTTCACCTGTGGTGTTAAGGATGGGAGCAAAGCAATTGGTTGCAGTCAGCAGTAACTATACTCCTGACATAAGCTACAACTGGCGACCGGATATTGGTTTGTCATGCAGCAATTGCGATTCTCCGGTCATCAATGCTTACAATAGCGTTACCTATACAGTAAGCGCTACGGCTCTTATTAATGGCAATGAATGTGAGGGCGAAAGTGAACTGGAAGTGACAGTGGTGCCCGACTATACCTTGTATATGCCCAATATGTTCTCGCCGAACAACGATGGCGATAATGACTTTTTCTCCTGATATGGAAACCTGGATGGGGTGAAGCTGATGGAGGTGCAGATTTTTAACCGATGGGGAGAGAAGGTATATGAGAGCACCGATAAATACTTTGCCTGGGATGGATATATTGGTGGCAGGCCGGCTCCTGTAGGAGTCTATGTATATACCATCAAAGTAACCTGGTTGAGCAACGTAAGCAATACCAGCTATAAGGGCAGTCTTACTCTCGTTAAATAAAGGGTTACTCTTCGGAAGGCATGGCTCCAAAATCCGGTTCAATTTCCGCATTGGGAACAACCATGTTTCGGGCTGGGCCTGTTAGCTTAACATCAGGCCGCAGGCCGATGGTGTCGGATTCAGGAATCCAGCCTTTGCGAACCATACGTCGGCTGAGAATGCCAAAATAGCCGTTAAGATAAGGCTTCATATTGCCCTCCTTGTCGAACTGGTATTTGAAGTATTTGGGGCGCGGTATTATGCCGGCTAAAAAGATACTCTCCTGAAGGCTAAGCTGCGAGGGCCTCTTGTTGAAATAGAAGCGGGAGGCTTCGCCAATGCCATACACGTTTGGTCCCCACTCAATGATGTTGAGGTAGACCTCCAGCATCCTGTCTTTGCTGGCCAGGCGTTGGGTCTCTATAAGGTAGACGATAAGCGCCTCTTCTACCTTACGGGATATGGTCTTGTTGCGGTTGAGGAACACGTTCTTAACCAGCTGCATGCTGATGGTACTACCACCCCGTGCAAATCGCCGTTCTTTGAAATTCTGTACTATTGACTCCCTGAAAGCCTCGGGTAGAAAGCCCCTGTGCAGCATAAATGAGGGGTCTTCTGATTGCATAACAGCACTCGGTAGATAGGGATTAATCTGGTTGAGCGGAGTAAAGCTCGGGTTGTTCTCTCCAACTATAAAGCGACGTACCAGTTGGTCTTTGTCATAGGCTTCATATTCAAATGAGCCATTGATCTTGCCATAATTCTCAGCGCCAAAATGATTGATACGGAAGTCATTGCGCTTAAGCTCTGAGTTGAATACCAGCGAGTCGGGATTGTCGGTGTCAATGGAAAAGTCCAGGTTGTATGCCAGTGTTCCTGTGCACGATATGCCCTTCAGCGTTTGGAACATGCCATCGGGCAACGAGTTAAAGAACGTATCTGAAGGCGTTTCCGGCATATTGGCCTTCAATGTAAATACCTTGTTCGGCTTATGGCTGTAGGCGGCAAAGACATTGAACGGCACATTACCCAGCTTTACTTCGGAAGTGGAGTCCATTTGTATCAATTCATCTCCAATGGTAAAGGAACCCTTAAAGCCGGATAGGGCAAAGACCACATCGCCCTGTGCTATGCGCCAGTGGTTCAGTCGGAAGTCAACTGCATCTCCTTCTACAGAAACCGTTAAAGCATCGCCATCATCATCTAATGATACCATTCCCTCCAATGAGTTGAATCTGGACTGCAGGGAGCCTTTCTTAGACAAGAATGGCAGATAGCCGTTACCCTTTTGCTGCAGGCTTATCTTGTACTTTTTCTTCCTTTTCACCACCTCTCCGGAACACACCAGGGTGTCATTGGTAGTAGTGCTGATAACAAGCCCTGAAAGCATTTTCAGGTCATATCTGAAGTATGGGATGCTCACCTCTTCGCTATAGGCGCTATCGGTATAAAGCACATGGGCATCTGTTACTTCAAAGGCAGTATTCAGTATCCTGAATGCCTTGCCTTGCAGGCTCTTGGCCATATCATAGTAGCTGGCATCTGCTTTATCTTCAACCTTGTTGGTGTCAATGGATTTACGCTGCGTCAGCCCCTTTATATTGCTTTGGGTGGAGTCGTTGTAAATAGTCGCTGTCAGACCATTTACCACAATGCCATCAAAGCCAACTTTGCCCTTTAGTAAGTCCCACAGCGATATGTTGACCTTAACATCCGTAATCTGTAGCAGTGTATCCGCATCTGCCGGCTTTACCACTACATGGCCAAGTTGTACCTTGTCTATGCCAGAGAATGCAATGCTGCCCGCACTTAACTCTAGGCCGTAGCGCTCCATAGCCTGCTTCTGCGCCTTTGAAAATGCCTTGGTGAGCACCGTATTCCTGAAGGCAAAATATACCGCTATTAAGACCAGGAAAAGAAGGGCTACCAATACCAGCGGCTTTCTATACTTCATACCTGCAAAGGTACGGCAAATTGAGCCGGAAACCTGCCACCGGTGAGCCTGGGCCTCTTGATAGTTCATATTAAATAAAAAAGCCATGAAATTACAATCTCATGGCTTTTGACTATTATCCAGTATCTTAATTATGCCTCTTCCAAAGACTCAACTTCTGCGTTGGCTTTTTTCACCATCTCGTTGAACTCTTCCAAGCCTATCAGATTTTCTGACAAGTTTACTTTGCTTTTGATATAGCCTAAAACTTTATCGTCAAGCAATTGTGCATGTGTTTTCTGCAAGTATTCTTTGTCTTTCAACTGGCGTTGTACAAAGCTCTCTACCCACTCTTCGCCCATGTTGCGCAATCCGTAACCATACATTTGCTGAATGGTTTGTTCGCGAACTTTATTCTCCAGCTCTTCCCTTGTTACATCGTAGTTGTTCTCTGCAGCTATGCGCTGAGTGATCAGGTTCCAACGCAATTGTTTGGCAAATGTAGGGAACTCAGCTTCCACTTGTTCAGCAGTTACAGGTTGCTCATTGCTCAATAGTATCCACCTTTTCAGGAAGTCTTCAGGCAATGGGAAATCTACATTTTCCATTACGCCTTTGTACAAGTCATTTACCAGGAATACATCTGTACGACCATCGAAATAAGCTTCAAGGTCCTTGCGGATATTGTCGCGCATTTCAGTTTCGCTCTTAGGTCCATCCTGGCCATATACTTTCACGAAGAACTCTTCGTTCATATCAGCAGGCAAGGCCCTTGTAATGTTGTTCAATGTTATTTTGAAGTTGCCGCTTACATTGTCCAAAGCAGTTGCATCTGTCTGGTTCAATATGTTCTTGGCAATACCTTCTTTATCACGGTCGAATAGTTCGAATACGTTTCCTTCAAAGCCTGCTTGCTTGCTAAGGGACAGGAATTTTGCTTTATGTTCTGGTTTTACCAGTTCCATCAATACAGATGAAGTAGTAGTAAGGCCACCTTCTTTTACTGCACCTGTTTCATCCAGCTCCTCAAAGCTCAATGTCAGGATATCGTTCTCCTGAACAGTCTCAGGGTACTCATATTTGGCAAAGCGTTTGCGTATGCGCTCTACCTCTTCTTCTATCTGCTTATCTTCTACTGCTATTTTGTGCTTGGTAAAAGTCGGTTTGGCATCCAGGTAAGACAATTCAAACTCAGGAGCATGGCCTATTTCGTAGCTGAAAGTTACATCCTGTATGTTGTTGATGTCTACATCCAGCCTTTGGTCTTCTGCCGGTATCGGAGAAGCCAGGATGGCTATTTTATTTTCCTGCAGGTATTGCTCCAATGTTTCACCCAATGTCCTGTTCAGCTCATCTACCAATACAGAGTTGCCATGCATTTTTTTCACCAGGCTCAGTGGTGCCATACCCGGGCGGAAACCCTTTAGTGATACCTGTTTGCTGGCTTTTTTCAATGCCGCAGCTACTTTTGGTTCGTAGTCTTCTTTCTTTAAATCGATTACTATTTTCGACTTTAAATTATTTACTTTCTCTTGAGTAATATTCATCCTTAAAAAAATTATGATTTGTGATCGCTTACTTTATTACTTAAACTGTAGGGGAGGTGCTTGTGTAGCATTACTATTTGAAATCGGAAAACTAATAGTAAAAAAAATTTGAAAGTGCGGGCGGAGGGACTCGAACCCCCATGCCGTGAAGCGCTTGATCCTAAGTCAAGTATGTCTACCAATTTCACCACGCCCGCATAAATTCAAATAACGCCCCTAGCGAATAGGGAATGCGAAAGTAGTGTTTTCTTTGAAATAAGCAAGAAAGAAATTCAAGTATTTTTAATTTTCTTATTTTCGATTCCCAATTTATGAAACTTTCCATCATTATTCCTGCATACAACGAGGGTAAAACCATACACCATATCCTTGACAAGATGCGCGCCACAGAATTATTGGGCGGAATTACCAAAGAAACCGTTATCGTCAACGACTGCTCGCAAGACGATACTGAAAACGCTATACTCAACTACAAAAACAGCCACCCTGATTTTGAAATTAAGTACGTGAAGCACCCTGTCAACAAAGGCAAAGGCGCTGCTATACATACCGGTATCAAAGAAGCTACCGGCGACTATATTATAGTGCAGGATGCTGACCTGGAGTATGACCCCAGCGAATTCAACATTCTGCTAAGGCCTATTCTGGATGGCCATGCCGATGTGGTTTACGGCTCCCGCTTCATGGGTGGTAAGCCCCACCGTATCTTGTTTTTCTGGCATACCATAGGCAACAAGTTCCTTACTTTCCTTAGCAATATGTTTACCAATCTGAACCTTACAGATATGGAAACATGCTACAAGCTTTTCCGTGCAGACATCATCAAATCCATAGATCTGAAAGAAAACCGCTTTGGCTTTGAGCCGGAGGTTACTGCCAAGATAAGCCGCTACCCAAAGATCCGCCTGTACGAAGTAGGCATCTCTTACTACGGCCGCACTTACGAAGACGGGAAAAAAATCGGCTGGCGCGATGGTTTCCGTGCTATATGGTGCATTGCCAAATACAACATCTGGGCCAAATAAATCCTGCCCTTCCCTACCTCGTCAGCGTTACTGACCCTTGCTTAAACACCTTTGAATTATCCAGAAAGATAATATCGGCTATATATACATATACCCCGGGTGCTTGTTTGCTTCCCTTAAAGTCTCCATTCCATCCCTCATTAGGGTTGGCCGACTGGTATACCTGCTCTCCCCACCTGTTGAATATCCGCATGTTTATCTCTCTAATGTTATTGCCATAAATACTGAATACATCATTCGCTCCATCAGCATTTGGCGAAAACATATTTGGCACAAATACCGGTAGCGGTTTTTCTACTTTCACCAGTATGCTTGCTTTGGTAGAGCACACTGCACCGGTAGATATTATGTCGCTCACCTTTACCGTAAACTCCTGTTCATTATATACTGTTACCGTTGGCGAAGCGCAGTCTACGCAGCTTAGTCCCTCTATGGGCGACCATGCATACACAGGATTTGCACCATTGTCCACTACCTGTAGTACAGCGCTGCTGCCAAGTGCAAGTGTTACTGTGTCTGGTACTATAGAGGCCACCAGTGGTGCTGGCCTGTCTACAAATGCAAAAGTGTCAAGCACACATCCTATGGCGTTCACGGCTCTTAGTTCATACCTTCCATAGCCTAGTCCTTTAAACTCACCTGTTGCATTCTCTGCACCTCCGTTTATCAGGTAGGTGTATGGGCCATTATTTGTAGTAGTAGCAGTTATGGTTATGCTGCCATCTTTGTATTCGAGGCCGTAGCACGAGGCTGGCTTTTCCTCCAGCATTACCTCATCCGGCACTGCAGGGGCTAATGCAACAGAGTCAAATGTCAGGCAGTTATTTTTATCCCTTACCCTTATATAGTAGAAGCCCGAATCCAGCGCATTGAAGTCGCCTGATATCGAGGTGGTAATTGGCTGGTTTGGTTTGTATATCTCATACTGGTAGGGCGTCACACCACCTGTTGCGCTCATTAGTATTTTGCCGTCGGTGTTATAGGTGCATGTCAGTGCCGCTGTATTGCTGCTCAGCTGTAGTTGATTTTCCTCGCCCACAGTGCCACTTGCTACTGTAGTGCAGCTATGCGCATCTGTTATGGTTACAGTATGGTTTCCTGCATTCAGGTTTATTGCCGTGGCACTGGCCTGCCCATCGCTCCATAGATAGGTGTATGGCGCTGTGCCACCGCTCACGCTTGCCGTAGCGCTACCCGATGCCTGCCCGAAACAAAATGCCTTTACAGTATTAATGCCCACAACCAGTTGCGCTGCCTGCCCAACACTTACTGTAGATACTACCACACAGTTAGAAGCATCGGTTACAGTCAGGTCGTATGTACCAGCTATTACCCCGGTCAGTATGCTGTTTATTGATGTGTTGCTCCAGTTATAGCTGTATGGCGCATTGCCTCCTGTTGCGCTTGCTGCTATTTGCGCGCTTGCTTCGCCAAAGCACAGGGCATCCGTTGGCTGTAGTGTCACAACTACTTCAGGTATCACGCTTACCGCCACCACATCGGTATCTTTCAGGCCAAAGTTATCGGTTACCACTACAGTAAAATCAGTCGATGTATTTAGTGCCAACGTCTTAGGGTTATCCATGGTGTTATTCTCCAGTAGGTTTGCAGGCTGCCACTCGTAGGTGTACGATGGCGTGCCTCCCCTGGCCGTAGGTCCGCCTCCTATTATTACTGTAGAGCCTTTGCATATAGTCGTATCCCTTCCTGCATCTGCTATAGGGTACTCTGCTATATTTACAGTTATGCAATCTGTAGTGCTGCAGTTGCTCGCATCCGTTACAGTTACACAGTAGCTGGTGCCTATGGTTGGCGTAGCGGTTGGGTGTTCGGTATTGGTGGCATCCAAAAACGTAGCCGGAGACCATGCATAGGTATACGGCCCTGTACCGCCTATTCCTGTTGGCATTCCTCCTATGCTGGTAGAGTTGCCTGTTGCTATCGTTGTATCATTCCCTGCATTTGCTACTACTGCGGTTGGTTCGGTTATTACATAACCTCGGGTATTTGTGCAGTTATTCGCATCCCTTACAGTTAGTATATATGTAGCTGCTGTTAGTGCCGTGGCGTTGGCTGTATTTTGCCCGTTGCTCCAGTTGTAGCTCAGCGCTCCTGTACCACCCGTTGCTGTTGTATTTATGGCGCCGTTATTGCCACCAAAGCAGGTCACATTAGTGCTGCTTACCGGGCTTATGCCTATACTGTCCGGTTGTGTTATGGTAGTGCCCGATGTACCGGTGCATCCGTTTACATCCGTTACAGTTACGCTATAGTATCCTGTATCCAGGTTATTCGCGGTTACCGTTTGTTGCCCGTTGCTCCACAGGTAGGTCAGTGGTGCATTCCCTGTGGCATTTATAGTAGCCGAGCCGTTGGTGCCTGCATAGCATAGTGGCGCTGTTCCCGCCACATTATTTATTACAGGTGCGCCTGTTTGTGGTACCGATACTGAGTCTGTAGTGGTACAGCTGTTTGCATCGGTTATCGTTACATAATACTTGCCTGCCATCAGATTTGCTATGCTCTTGGTCGTTTGTGTATTGCTCCACACATAACCAAATCCCCCGCCGCCTGCACTTGGGTTTACAGTGGCTGTTCCATTTGCCACACCACAGGTAGCAGCGGTGCTGTTGCCCGGGTTCAGTTGTATCAGTGGCTTGCGGAATATGCCTGTGTTTGCTGTGGCCGTGCATCCGTTATTGTCCGTTATGGTCACTGTATAGCTGCCATTAGCAGCGTTTATTATGCTGTCATTGGTTGCTCCGTTGTTCCACAGGTAGGTGTATGGCGCAGCGCCTCCCGCTATAGTTACGTATGCGGTGCCTGCTCCGCTCAGGCAGCTTGTGTCGCCTTTGGTGGTAGTGGTAAA
>DLGO01000054.1 GCA_002482725.1 Bacteroidetes bacterium UBA7692
GGGAATACAGGAGGCGAGGTCACAGGCACCGCTACGCTAAAGCCTGCGCCAGGGAATACATGGCTTACGCGAGAAGGTTGGTGAAGACACCAACCTCGGCGAGGGCAGCAAATACAGGGTCAATAGTGACCAGGAATGTTCTTTGAAATGATGAAGAGAAATGCCATAAGGTATGAGCATGGCGTATGGGCCAGGCGCGAAGGATGGCAGCGGCTAGCCCGGAATGGAGCGTAGCGGAATGAGGACTAATAGCGTACAGCCTGACCGCAGCGCAGCGGAGGGCGCGCGATAAAAGAAAAAGGGGCTATACGCTGCCGTATAACCCCTTTCAAGTATTTGTCTGAGAAAGCTTACTGCATCAATGCAATGGTGCTTGTCAGTGTTTCTTCCCTGCCATCGAAGTATTTCACTTTGATGATGTAAACGTAAGTTTCGTAAGGTTGCAACTGACCATTGAAGGTACCATCCCATCCGCTGGTTCCGGTAATACCGTTTGCCTGGGTTGGGTTGTCGTACACTTTCTGTCCCCATCTGTTGAACACGGTTACTTCTGTGCTTACAGCGCCCAATATGTCGAATTCGAACCTGTCGTTCAATCCGTCACCGTTTGGCGAGAATGCCGTAGGCATGAACTGGGATTGTGCACTGTTAACTACTACCAATACCGTATCGGTAGCAGTACAAGAGTCAGCATTCAAAACAGTAACTGTAAATACAGTAGTGATCAATGGAGCTGCAGTCGGGTTAGGGCAGTTAGTAGAGTCGCCACATGCGCTGAAATCGAATGTACCTGTAGGGCTCCAGAAGTAGTTCAAGACAGTAGTATCAGAAACTGCATTGGCAGTAAGCTGAACTTCCATGCCGCTAAGTATTACAAACTTGTCGGCGATAAGGTCTACAGTAAGCGGGCTTGGGTTAGTGATAACGAACGATGTTACGTTTTCGCAACCGTTTGCATCGCGCACCAGTAGATTGTAAGTACCCGGCAGCAATGCGTTGAACACATTATTTGCCTGCACCACACCATTCAACTGGTAAGTGAAAGGAGCTTGTCCGCCTGTTGCATTTACTGTTACAGAACCTGTGCCTTTGTTAGAGCATTTAGAATCAAGGGTTACAACTGCTATATTGATTGCCTGTGTAGTCCTTACCGAATCGGTAACTACTATGCTGCAACCTGCAGCATCTGTTACTGTAAGCGTGTAAGTACCGGCAGCCAGGTTAGAGGCAGTATTGTTTGTTTGTCCATTGCTCCACAGGTATGTATAAGGTGCATCGCCACCGGTCATATCTACTGATATGAAGGCGTTGCTGCCACCGAAGCAGGTAGTACCTACTACAGCTACGTCAGCATCCAGCACTACAGATTCGGTAATGGTAAATGACTCCACCTTGGTACAGTTTGATGCATCTGTGATGGTTACAGTATATGTACCAGCAGCCAGTGAGTTAACATCTTCGGTAGTAGCAGTTGTGCTCCATACAAAAGTATAAGGACCAACACCACCTGATGTGGTAAGGTTAATAGCACCATCTGCGATACCGCTGCACGATGCATTGGTTACCACACCGTTGCCCAGTATTTGTGTAGGGCTTGTAACAGTTACTGTATCGGTGATATTACAACCGTTAGAGTCTGTCAGCAACACTGTGTAGAATCCGGGGCCTACGTTTGTCTGGGTTGAATCTGTAGAGAAGTTGTTCCAAAGGTATTCGTAAGGTAGCAATCCGCCACCTGCAACCGCTGCTACCTGGCCGTCATTGGCACCGAAGCATGACACAGGTGTAGCCACTGCATTAAGCGTAAGCGCAGACGGCTCGTATACAACATATAATCCTGTAGAAGTACAGCCGTTGCCATCTGTTACAGTTACATTATAGTTACCACCCGGAAGCTGGTTGATGTCTTCTGTTATAGCAAAGTTTGCATTAGGAGACCATTGGAAAGTGTAAGGTAGTGTACCACCGTAGGCAGTAATATCTACAAATCCGTTTGACGAACCGAAGCAGGTAACATTGGTAATGAAACCGCTGGTATATAGTTGAGTAGGTGCGCCTACTACCACAGAATCGGTTAGTGTACATCCGTTGGCGTCAGTGATAGTTACTTTGTAAGTACCCACAGTTATGCCAACAAGGTCTTCGGTTGTTGCTCCGTTGTCCCATACAAAAGTATAGCCCGGCGTACCACCTGATACAATCATATTAACCGAACCGTTTGCATCACCAAAGCACCTAGGCGTAGTGATTACGTAGTTGTCTGTCAATGGAAGCGGGTTAGAGATAATAGCCGAAGTGATAGCAGTACAACCGTTGCCGTCTGTTACTGTTACTGCATAAGTACCACCGTTTAGCGAGTTTACGTCCTCGGTAGTTGCGCTACCTGCGTTGCTGCTCCACTGGTAAGTGTATGGAGTAGTACCACCGCCTACTGTAAGGTCTATAGCGCCGTTGTTGCTGTTGAAGCAAGATATTTGAGTAACTGCAGTAGTAAGTGTAAGCACACCAGGTTCAACTATAGTTACGCTGTCCCTTTTGCTGCAGCCCTTGCTGTCTGTTATTATTACTACATATTTTCCACCACCAAGGCCGTTTACATCTTCTGATCCTGAGAAGTTGCTCCAAAGGAATGTGTAAGGAGGTGTTCCGCCGCTAGGGGTTAAGTCTGCGCTGCCGTTGTTCTGTCCGTTGCAGGTTACATTGGTAGAAGTGATGGTTGCAGAGATCACCGGTGGTTCGTTTACCACAAAGTTCAATATTACCACGCAGCCATTACCGTCTTTTATAGTGTCGGAATAGTTACCCGCAGGAATGTTGTTCAGGTCCTCCAGCGCAGAGCCGTTGCTCCATGAGTAGCTGAATGGTATGGTACCACCGTAAACAGTTACATCTATAGCTCCGGTAAATCCGCCAAAGCAAAGTGCATCGCCTACGTTACCGCTTGCTTGTAGCAATGCCGGTTGGTTTACTATAAATGTTGCTGATTTGGTACAACCGCTTCCGTCTGTTACCACTACAGTATATGTACCGCCAGCTATATTGCTCAGGTCCTCTGTAGTTACGTTGCCAGGTGTCCATGCAAATGAGTAACCACCTGCACCACCGCTTACAGTTATATCTATAGCACCGGTATTGGTACCTGTACACAATACGTTTGTTACCACACCGGTTATTGTTATGTCGGTAGGTTGTGTTACAGTAGCTATTATAGTAGTAGAGCAACCATTGTTATCGGTAACTGTTAGTATGTAAGTACCAGCAGCCACAGCAGTAAGGTCTTCGGTTGTAGTACCATTGCTCCAAAGGTAAGTATACGGAGTAGCACCACCTGTAACAGTAGCATCTACGTCTCCCCCACCGTTAAAGCAGGTTGCGTTGGTAGAAGTAGAGCCTGCCACAAGCAATGTTGGTTCCTGTAGCAGTTGTGTTATTGATAAAGTACAGCCGTTGTTGTCGGAAACTGTGATAGTATAAGTATTAGCAGGCATATTGATGATATCCTCGGTAGTAGCACCGTTGCTCCATGCAAAAGCATAAGGCGGAACACCACCGCTAACGGAGATATCTACATAACCTGTAGAATCGCCATTGCAAAGTATATCCTGGTAAGAAGCTACCACTGCATATAACGCTACCGGCTGGCTTAATGTAGTACCTACTGAGCCTGTACAACCGTTTGCATCTGTTACAGTTACATTATATGTACCTGAAGCTACACCTGAAATATCATCTGTAGTTAAACCATTGCTCCACAGATATGTGTATGGAGCAGTACCGCCTGCTACAGATGTATAAATATTGCCACTGTTGCTTCCATTACATAATATGTTGCTCGTAGAGTCAATCTGAACAGTAAGCACTGCAGGCTGGGTTATGGTTACATTCAGGTAATCGGCACAACCTTTAGCGTCCTTCAGTATTACCGCATAGGCACCCTGAGACAAGTTTTTGAAAGTATCTACAGTCTGGTAAATAATACCGTTAATAGAGTATTGATAAGGGAGTACACCTCCTGCCAATGCTACTACTATTTCGCCATCGTTGCCGCCAAAACAGCTTACATTTTCCTGAGAAACCAGGCTAGCTGTTACATTGTATTTAGTTCCTATAGTAATAGCTTCTGTATCTATACAACCGTTCTGATCCCTTACCAATACGGTATAGTTACCTGCCGGGTAATTGATAAAGTCGCCGGTAGATTGGTTTGGACCGCTGTTTATAGACCACAGATATGGTGTAGTACCACCTGTAGCTGTTCCATATATAGCGCCATCATTAACACCTGCGCAACTTGCATCTGTATCTACCGCAGTAACTACAAGCAAATTAGGCTGGGTGATGATTACCTGATTGCCGAAATATGTATTGGTACAAGAGCTATCATCTTTTATAACTACATTGTAACCACCGGCAGGCAAGGAATCAAACAGGTTCAGCTGGCGGAAATTAATACCGCTATTAATTGAATATACCAGACCTCCGTTGGTGCTGGTAGCGGATACAAGTATCTTTCCGGTAGCTGTACCAAAGCAGGTAGCAGGTGTAGGAAGCACAGAAACATATTGAGGGTTGTCAACTACATTTACAGTGTATGGATTGCTGATGTCCTGGCATTTGATACCTGTCACCACCCTCCTGTACCAGGTAGTTACAGTTATAACACCCGGATCATAGTCTTCGCTATTAGCTCCGCTTATCGGCGCCCAGCTGCCACCAGTATTTGTACTTAGTTCCCATTGGTAAGTAAAACCAGGATTTCCTGTTGCTGCAGGTCCGTCTATAAGAACTACATCACCGCTTGCGCAGAAAGTCTGGTAACCCGTCAATGTATTATTAGCAATAGCCGTTTCTATGGTTACAACTGCATTATCTGAAGTTACGTCACAACCAGATATTACCGGAGTGTAAGTTAGCGTGTATGTTTTAGTTGCGGTATTTACAGGAGTAGTATAAATTCCTGAATTGGTACCTACATTGGTTGTATTAACTCCGTCGAACTCCACCCACTGATAGGTTCCTGCTCCTGTTCCCCCTGAAATCGAAGAGGTTAGCTCAGTGCTGCCGGAAGCGCAAAATGCTGTATCCTGCACTATGGTAATTACCGGGTCTGCAACTACAGTTACTGTCACATCATTAGTGGCAGCAACAAATCCGCAGGCATCCGTTACTGTTCTTACATAGCAGGTAGTATTGGTTAAAGGACCCGGAGCATCATATAGATTTGAGTTGGTACCAACGCTGGTTAGCGGACCTGTACAGTTTGGCTGAGCAGTCCATGAATAAGTGTATGTACCTCCTACTGAAGGGCCAAACCCACCGCTTGCGTCTGCATAGCTTATAAATGCTGCAGGATCACCACCTGTACAGATTGATTCGTTAACACCTATATTACCGGCTGCCAATGGCACATTGTTGATTGCAGCCCTCACATCTATAGAGCCTTCAGAGGATATTGTACTTTTAGATACCTGAAACTCAACAGTGCTACTGGTAGTTAACACACCTGTCCATACTCCATTGGCAACTCCTCCACCGCCGCCAGAAGCAACTACAACGCCATTTATTAAAAGGCGATAGTATTCACCCCTGCTGATATCAATGCTATAGGCACCACAAGGGAAACCTTGACGCTTAGCAGTCCACGAGTGATTGTTATTACCGATTTCGCAACCTGAGTAAACACTAGAGCTGGAAGGTGAAAGGCCGGGAGACCATGAAGCGATTGAATTAAAACTCAAGCCTGAAGTTGAGTTAAAGAAACCACTATATGCAGAAGACCATGAACCGCTGCCACCCGCAGCGTCGCCCACATTATAGCCATATATATTCCAGGAATTACTACCAAAAACCGCAGGGTTGCCAGGGCCTGCGCATGAATAAGTTAATACTGCAGAGGTTCCATCGTAGCCGGAACAGTTGAATATATTGGATGCTACTGTTACGTTATATGTGTTTGCTGCCGTCCATGTAGCAGAAGCAGTACTTCCACTTGGGCAGGTTGTACTGCTGTTAGAATAGACAAGCACAGCAGAACTTGAGGTAACTGTTATCTGCGAATTATTCCATGAAGGAGCAGTAGATCCGCAATGGTCAAACGTATATATACCGCCAATATGCACATCTGCAGTCAGATAAGTTCCTGACCCTACAGTTACTGTCTGCGGACCATTTGCCAATGGCACTACATTTCCCCCTTCAGGATTACTGTTTGTGCATTGCGAATAGGTAGGTATAGAAACTGATAAAAACGCTGTACACAGCAATATTGCTGCAAATTTCAAATGGAGTAATTTTTTAATCATTGGGAGGTATTCTTTTTTCAAGCGGCACTAAAGTAGTTTATTTTTGCATAGCCAGTTAAAAAAAACAAAAAAATGTAACATATCTGTTAATGATTTCGTTAAAGGGGAATTATTAAAAATTATAATTTCCTCATAAACAAAGAAATAAAAACACATTAAATTAATTTTTAATTAATTATCAAGGCAATATATTACCTGATTTATGCCCATATCGCTACAATAAAATGAACCTTATAAACATGTCCGTTTACCAATATATGGCATCATGCCCTGCCTGCCAGCAGGTACAATGCGGCCATTCTCACAGCTACTCCATTTTCTACCTGTTGTAGTATTATCGACTGCGACGAGTCTGCCGCATCGCTGCTTAGCTCCACACCACGGTTTATAGGGCCCGGGTGCATTATGGTTATTGGTTTCTTTATGCTGTCCAGCAGTGTCTTGTTCACTCCGTAAAACAGTGAGTACTCCCGCAGCGATGGTACAAATTTTATATCCATCCGCTCCAGTTGTATCCTAAGCACATTGGCTACATCACACCATTCCAGTGCCTTTTTCAGGTTCAGCTCCACAGTTACGCCCAGTTCCTCTATGTGTTTTGGCACTAGAGTAGGCGGCCCGCACAGCTTCACATTCGCGCCCATTTTCAGCAGTAGCTGTATGTTGCTGTTCGCCACGCGCGAGTGCTTTATGTCGCCTATTATAAGCACATTCAATCCCTTTAGCGAGCCAAATTTTTCCAGCATCGAAAAAGCATCCAGCAAACCCTGTGTAGGGTGCTCATGTGTACCGTCGCCGGCGTTTATTATATTGGCATTTATGTGCTTCGACAGGAACAATGGCGCACCACTGCTGCTATGGCGCATCACCACCATATCCACTTTCATCGCCAATATGTTATTTACTGTATCCAGCAGGGTTTCACCCTTCTTTACCGACGAACCCGATGCGCTGAAATTGATGGTATCCGCGCTCAGCCTTTTTTCCGCCAGTTCAAATGATATTCTCGTCCTCGTAGAATCCTCAAAAAACAAGTTTGCTATGGTAATGTCCCTTAGCGAAGGCACCTTCTTTATAGGGCGTTGCAACACATCCTTAAACTGTTGCGCTGTCTGAAAAATGAGTTCAATATCAGATTTCTGTAGGTATTTAATTCCTATGAGGTGTTTCTGACTTAATGCGCTCATTTATATCTTCTGTTTAGTTAGTCTTATTATGCTGTTACCTTCGGCTCACCTAGTATCCATACACTGTCCTTGCCATCGGTTTCTTTCCAGTCTACTTTTACCTTTTCTGTCGATACAGAGTCCACCACTTTGCCCACGTACTTAGCCTCTATAGGCAAGTGCCTGTGCAGCCTGCGGTCTATCAATACCAGCAGCTCCACATCATCTGGCCTGCCAAAGTCCAGTATAGCATCCAGTGCCGATCGTATCGTCCTGCCTGTGTACAGTACATCGTCTATCAGCACCACCCGTTTCCCTTCTATCGAAAAATCTATGTTAGTCTCATTTGCCTCTATCGGCTTGCCCTTTACACGAAAATCATCTCTGTAAAACGTAATATCCAGCTTCCCGAATGGCACATTGGCGTGACCCAGCTTTTGCAACAGCGAGTAAATCCTGTTTGCCATGTATATACCTCTTGGTTGTACACCAATCAAAACAGTATTACTAAAATCAGTATGGTTTTCTATTAATTGATGACAAAGCCGCTGTACGGTCAGGGAAAACTGCTTGGAATCTAATATGGCGCGTGGCTGCATCATGATTTGCTGCGCGAATATAGAAAGTAGTAGCGTATTTTAAAGAAGCTGCTGAAATTAAACCCATATAAATCCGTCTACCTGGTCAAAATGGTGTTTTATCCCAAAATGCCATTCACCCTTTTTCCAAAAATGCACCATTTAAACAACACCGCAAGCAAAATATGTATTATAATTTACTGAAAAACAGCACTCTACCTATTAATTTAATCTCTGTATCCTTCTTTAGATTCTATTCCCTATTTTCGCCCTCCATTTATCTGTTCACAAAAACACAAACACATGAATCGCGAGCAAATTGCGAAGCTACTTGGCGACGACAAAGCCAACTACCTGTTGAATCACGAGAGCAAGACTATATCCAAAGACCAACTACACTTACCTCAGCCTAATTTTATAGATAATATCTGGAAGGACAGCAATCGCAGCATTCCTGTATTGCGCAACCTGCAGCAAATCGCCGGCACAGGCCGTCTTGCAAATACCGGTTTCGTATCCATACTTCCTGTAGACCAGGGTATAGAGCATAGCGCAGGCGCATCTTTCGCACCAAACGTACCTATGTTCGACCCCGAAAACATCGTTAAGCTTGCCATAGAAGGGGGCTGCAACGCCGTTGCCTCTACTTACGGAGTGCTTGGCATAGTGGCACGCAAATACGCACACAAAATACCTTTCATTGTAAAGGTAAACCACAACGAATTCCTTAGCTATCCTAACTCATACGACCAGATTATGTTCGGCAAAGTTAAAGATGCATGGAACATGGGTGCCACAGCCATCGGTGCTACTATTTACTTTGGCAGCGAAGAGTCTAAGCGCCAGATCGTACAGGTAGCAGAAGCATTCGAATATGCACACGAGCTTGGCATGGCTACTGTTTTGTGGTGCTATACCCGCAACAGTGCTTTCAAGCAAGCAGATAAAGATTACCACCTTTCTGCCGACCTTACTGGCCAGGCAAATCACCTTGGTGTTACTATACAAGCCGACATCATCAAGCAAAAGCTGCCTGAAAACAATGGCGGGTACAATGCATTGAACTTCGGCAAAACACATAAAAAAGTATATTCTGAGCTTACTACTGACCACCCTATCGACCTTACCCGTTACCAGGTAGCCAACTGCTATATGGGCCGCGTAGGTCTTATCAATAGCGGTGGTGCTTCCAGTGGCGAAAGCGACCTGGCTGAAGCAGTGGCTACAGCTATCATCAACAAGCGTGCAGGTGGCATGGGTCTTATCAGTGGCCGCAAAGCCTTCCAACGCCCGCTAAAAGAAGGTGTAAACCTTCTGAATGCTATTCAGGATATCTACCTGAACCCGGAGGTAACAATCAGCTAATAGTTATATAGCAAAACCCTGCCGTGTTGTTAATTAACGGTGGGGTTTTGCATTTACAGACTGTTTGATTTAACTTAACAATTGAGGATTTATTTATGAGTTGGTGGAAACGAATTCGAAAAGGGGTGGAGACCTCTACGAGCGACAAAAAGGAAACACCCGACGGTATCTGGCATCAGTGCAGCAGTTGCAAAAAAGCTGTGCTCGTTACAGAAATCAAGGTGAATCTATATACATGCCCTAACTGCAACTACCACGAAAAAATTGATGCGGACGACTACTTCGAAACCATCTTCGAACCTAATTACGAAGAGCTTTTCGCAGAACTCCGCCCTGTAGATATATTGGAATTTGTAGACCTGAAACCCTACAATAAAAGAATCGAAGACGCCACAGAATCCAGTGGCCTTACCGAAGCCATCCGCGTTGCCACCGGAGATATAGCTGAGCATAAGCTTACTATTGCCGCTATGGATTTTCGCTATATCGGTGGCTCCATGGGCAGCGTAGTTGGCGAAAAAATAGCTAGGGCTATCGACCATTGCCTTTTACACAAAATGCCCTTGCTTATTATTTCCAAATCCGGCGGGGCGCGTATGCAGGAGAGTGCTTTTTCCCTCATGCAAATGGCCAAAACCGCAGCTAAGCTAAAGCAGCTGGCCGACGCCCGTCTACCATATATATCGCTTCTTACCAACCCAACCACAGGAGGCGTTACAGCATCTTTTGCTATGCTGGGCGATTTCAATATAGCAGAGCCGGGAGCCCTTATTGGCTTTGCCGGGCCGCGCATTATCGAAGAGACCACTAAGAAAAAATTACCCGAAGGTTTCCAGACCTCCGAGTTTCAGTTGGAAAACGGTTTTCTGGACTTTATAGTGGATAGAAAAAATCTTAAACACCGCATTACCACGCTGTTAGATTTATTAAAGAACTAAGTGAAGAAAGAATTCGTATAGAGTTTACATTGTACAAAGGAGACACATCATGCTAGTATCAAAAGATAAGATTTTTAAATCTGTAGACGAATATTTTCAATATGTTGCAGAAACCCTGGGCTACCCCCAGCAACTGCGCGATTACTTCACCAGTGAGGTAATATTCAGCGATGGGCTGAAACTGCATGCAGATGTATTTATGTATGCCAAAGAGGCTCCTACAGTTATACTCATTCCCGGCACTGCTATGTACTCACTTTGCTATGCAGAGTTCATGTGGAAGCTTGGCGAACAGGGCTTTAATGTAATAGGATTCGACCCGCGCGGCCACGGCCAAAGCGAAGGCACCCGCGGCGACTATACCATCGGCGAAATCATGCGCGATGCTGAAAATGTCATCACGTGGGCCATTCAGCGATTCAACGAAAACGTATCTGTCATTGGCAGCAGCCAGGGTGGTATTGTCAGCTTCTATTTGGCAGCCAGGGACAAGCGAATTAAAGGGGTTACCTGCCAGAACTTTGCAGACCTCTC